>CANBFZ010000107.1 GCA_947367725.1 uncultured Eubacterium sp. | reverse complement strand
TGTAATCAGAGATTCCAGACGTTCAATGTTAATCTGAAAGTCTTCCCCCTCATAAGTTGGAAGCTCAACAGGGATGCCTCTTGCCAGTTCCACCTGCTGCGGATACGGCGTAAAGTACGGCGCCTGTAAAATTACCTCATCTCCATCATCCACAATGGCTTCCAGCGCCAAATACATGCCCAGGCATGCAGATGCGCAGACAAAGACTTCCTCGTCTACAACATCCATCTGATACTCTTCTTTATAGTATTTGCAGATTTCTGCGCGCAGCTCCGGATCTCCTCTGAAATCCGTGTACTTGGTATGTCCGGCTTTTGCATCTGCAAAGGCATTGTCGATAATAATATCATGGGTGATTAAATCCGGATCCCCTAAACTCAGATTGATCACATCATCAAAAGACTTTGCCATTTCATCAGATTTTCCCATAGCAGTACTCTGATCTTTCCAGTACCGCTTTGCGATAAACTTGTGCTTCATTTTTTCTACCTCTCTATACATTTAGTTCTTTTAACCTGCGATACAGCGTGGCTTTGCTGATGCCAAGCACCTCCGCCGCTTTCAGCTTGCCTGAAAGTGTATCGCCATAAATTCTGATGGCTTCTAAAATATATTCATCTTCCAAAGCTCTAAGCGGTTTCAAATAAATCCCACCGCCAGAAGGTGGTTCCGTGGCGTTGCCCAAAATCCTTTGCGGCAAATCTTCAACCGTAATATAGGAACCAGAAGAAATATTCACCGCATATTCGATAGCATTCTGCAGCTGTCTAATGTTGCCCGGCCACGCATACTCGTACAGCCTGTCCATGGCCGCCTTGTCTATGCCAAATAAATCTTTTTGCAACGCTTTCGCATAAATCCTAAGAAAATGCTCCGCCAGCTTACCAATATCGCTTCTGCGCTGCCGAAGCGGCGGCAACGTAATGGGAATCACGCTGAGACGGTAGTATAAATCCTCTCTGAACTGCCCGTTCTTTGAAAGTGCCTCAAGGTCCTGATTGGTCGCCGCGATAATTCGAACAGAAACTTCAATCTCTTTGCTCCCGCCAATGCGCTGAATCTTCTTTTCCTGCAGCGCTCGCAAAAGTTTTGCCTGCAGGTGAATGGGGAATTCTCCAATTTCATCTAAAAACAATGTGCCATGATTGGCGAGTTCAAACTTACCCAGTTTCCCACCCTTTAAGGCGCCAGTAAACGCACCTTCTTCATAGCCAAACAGTTCGCTTTCTATTAAATTCTCCGGTAGCGCCGCACAGTTAATGGCAACAAAAGGACCATCCGCATTTCTGCTGGCGGTATGAATGGCTCTAGCAAAAACCTCCTTGCCAGTTCCACTTTCTCCTTGGATCAGAATCCCTGAATTCCCCTGTGCAAAACGCTTCGCCTCTTCTTTTACCTTCCGAAACGCGGGGCTGCTTCCCACAATGTCTTCAAAAGGCAAATTGCAGCTGTTATTTTTCAACTGCTTGACAGTTTCTTTTAATTTTTTCGTTTCAGAAGTCTCTTTTAATTTCATCACCAAAAGTTCTGACATTCTGTGAATAAACTCCAGAAAATCCTTGTTCTTTTCCATCAGTCTCTTTACATCTTCTTTTCCATGGGCATAAAGACCAATGGCGCCGTAAATATCCTCTCCATCGATGATTGGAATGGAAATCATTGCGTTAACGTCGCACGCATTCTTCTCCGGACAATTTTTGCATCCTGCAAAATCCTTCTTGCTGTCTTCGATCACCATCATTTTTCGCAGGCGAACGGTCTCCACCAGCATGGAATTACCGGTCAACTTATTCAGCGCCCGCTGATTGGTGATGCCGTCTTTGCTGTCCCCAATAATCTGAAACTGCATATCACAGACCAACACCTGCATGTCCGCTACTGTGCTGATAATTTCTGTGGTCTTCTGTGCATATTCTCTGATACTACCTAAATTCATAATTACCTCTGGGAACGAATCACAGCGCAAAGGCTGCCTCAGGCAGCCTCTGCTTTACGTATATTCTTATTTTAACAGAAGATTGCACTTATTTCAATACTTTCATTTTCTGTGTCTATTTATCATAGGTTCTGAAAGCAAATACAGGCAAACTGTCATCTTCTGCAAAATAGTCCTGATACAGCTGTCCTGCTGTGCCAATATCCGTAGAACCCATGCCAATGATACTTGCGCAGATGATTTCATCATCATTTTCTCTTCCGGTCTTACGGCCAACTACGATTTCCGGCATTTCTGCATGGATATTTTCCTCTGTAATTCTGCCCTCGTGGACTAACTTGAGCAGTTCTCCTCTATGTGCATTCTGTGCCCAACTGTCAACAATCAGCTTATCGCAGGTAAGCGGAATATTTTCGTCCAGTTCCTGGAAAGAACCCAGTGACATGACAGTGCAGCCTTTCTTCACCCATTCTTTCATCACAAGCGGTTCATTGGCAATGGTTACTGTGATAATCAAGTCAGAGCCTTCGCAGCATGCCTGATTGGTCTTTACTGGCGTTACTTTTACAGAAAGTTCCTGATTCAGTTCCTCTGCACATTTTACTGCTGCTTCCCAGTACAAATCAGACACTTTGATTTCTTCCAGATTTTCACAAGCTTCTGCAATGGCTCTTGCGTTCATTCTGCCCTGCACGCCTGCGCCGATGATACCAGCAACTTTAGCATCCTTGCGAACCAGATATTTGGAAGCAACACCTGCAGAAGCGCCGGTTCTGATATCGGTAATAAAACTGCCGTCCATAATAGCAAGAATTTCACCAGTTCTTGCTTCGTTTAAGATAATGACACCGCCGATATAAGGGATGCCTTTCTTTGCGTTATCATTGAAGCCCCAAACCCATTTGATCCCGGAAATATCTACATCCTGACCGATATACGCCGGCATTGCATTGTAGGAGCCGCCATATGGTGGCCAGTCGTTGCTTTCCCCTGTATCCAGCGTAATCTTTGCAGGCATGTTCACCTCGTTGTGTCCATGAGCTTCATATACCTTTTCAACCAGCTCGATGGATTTTTTCATATCCAGTACGTTCTGTACATCTGCTTTAGAAATCATTTTTACCTTATTCATTTTCATTTCCTCCTATTTTATCAAGTCCTTTAGAACGGACCATAATTTGTCAACACGGCAACTGCAAGGATGATGCAGACCCATACAGACCATTTCATCACCAGCGAAAATGCAAATTTAAACCACTGTTTAAACGATACTCCCGCAAGCCCCAGAGACGCCATCAGAATCGGATGCACCGGTGTAATCATATTCCAGAAGCCGTCGCCACTCTGGAATGCCAGCACTGCAGTCTGACGGGTAATATGAAGAACGTCAGCCAGAGAACTCATAATCGGCATGACGACCACCGCCTGTCCAGACGAAGACGGAATCAGGAAGTTGACAACACCCTGCGACAGATACATGCCCCATGCCGCCACTACACTCGGAAGTTTTCCTAGGGGCACAGAAGTAGCGTACACGATGGTGTCCAAAATGTTGCCATCCTGCAGCACAATGAGAATCGCTCTGCCCAGACAAACTAGAATGACGGCTGTCGCAATATCTCTGCATCCAATCATAAATTCGTTAATGGTATCGTTGAAGCTGCCTTTAAAGTGAATCAGTCCCACGATGATGCCCATCAGGAAAAACAACGCCGCCATTTCTCCCAAATACCAGTCATATTGGATGATGCCATATACCAGTACTGCTACAGTCAACACCAATACCAGTAAAATCACCTTATCTCTGCTGTTAAACGCTCGTTCTTCTACCCCTTGCAGATTTTCTGGTAAGTCATTTAAGTTGACCACCTGTCCGCTGGCCTTAAACTTTTTGCCATGGCGAATGGTATGGTGAATGGCGATGAGCAGTGCGCCAAGTCCAAGGGCGATGCGAAGCGCCATGCCGGAAAACATCGGCAGATCGCAGATGCCCTGGGCAACGCCTGTATTAAACGGGTTCAGTGCCCCTGCCGAATATCCGCTGTAAAGCCCAACGATAGCCATAGATACGCCTACAATCGGGTCAAACCCCATCTTAATCGCAATCGGTACCAGAATTGCCACCAGCGGAATGACTTCTTCCCCCATGCCGTAGGACATACCGCCCAAGAAAAAGGCACTCATGATGATAATCACCAGCAGGCTTTCTTTTCCTTCATACCTTCGAATCAGCTTGTTGAGTCCTGCCGCAATGGCACCAGACTTCGTTACAATGCCAAAGGCACCGCCAACGACAAAGATAAACCAGGCAATATCCGAAGCGTCCAACATACCATTGTAAATAGACATAATCAGCTGCATGAATGTCGTCGGATTGGATTCTGCACTGGCATAAGTACCTGCTACGACCAGTGTTCTGCCTGTGGCTTCATCCAGCTGCCGCTCAAAAAGCCCTGCAGGAACAATGTACGTTAAAATGGCTGATAAGACCACCAAAATGATGAGCAAGGTTCCTGTGTCTGGAAAACGCAGTCTGCACTTCTTCTTTCCTAATTTCGGTTCCATGATAATTCCTCCTGTATTTTTTCTGTTTCTATAGATAGCATAAACCGTGCCAACTTTAAGGCTCCTGCAATTGCAACGGTGTACTTGCGATTACTTGACGAGATTTCTCAAATTGAGAACCCTCTCGTCGATTTATTCTCATTCTGAGAATTTTCTTTTGATTTCCTCTGCTGACAAATCTGAAAGCCCCATCGCAAGGAGGGTTCTGCCGCTTTCAAAATAGTTTTCTTCGTTGTACGCAGACGCCAATGTAATGCACGCCCGAATCAAAGGCGTATCAACACCGCAAAGTTTTGCCAGTTCATAGCATGGCACCAACACATAAGGCACATCTTCACTGATATATCTGGCTTTTGCACTGTTTGGTGCACTGCCGATTTTTCCATGAGAAACAGACTTTCGGTTAAAGTCATAGACACTTTCTTCTTTCATACCGTACAGTGCGTTCATGGCTTCAAGTTCCGTTCGAAGCGTAAATCCCAGCGCCTTTCCCACTGCCAGACGCTCCAAATCCATCTTCGCTGCCGCTTTTGCTGTCGCAGGGCTGCAGCAGTCCTTGTAATAATTGAAGTTTCCACCAAAGTTTTCTAATAAACCGATGTTAATGGTCGTCATCAGCGGATGTCCGCCAAAATTGATATTCTCAAGTCCTGCAACCAATGGATTTTTCAAAATTTCGACTGGAATCGGCAGCAAGTCTCTTATTTTCTGCTCTGTCGCACCACTTTCATCGGTCGGATAAATGGACAGGGGCAGAAATGTCTTAAGTCCCATGATACTTGTTACGCCTGGTGACAGCAGCCTGCATGCCCACGGAATGCTGATGGTATCCACAAAATGTACCGCAAGATCCGCTTTTCCTGCTTTTCTCAGCATCTCTGTAAATACAAGACCCGCATAATTTGCCGGCATGGTAACAATAACGCTGCCATCTTTCAGATGTGGTATCATCTGTGCAAAGAAAATTTCCTGCGCAAACGATGGACAAACAATCACATATAACTGGCTGAATTCCATGGCCGCTTTCATGTCACAGGTCGCAAGTTCCACAGGCGCAAATCCGTCCAGCATCATAGAGCAGCCATGTGCCTCCTTTGCGGCACTGATTCCACCGCATGCTGCAATATGCGCAATTTGTACAGGAAACGCTGGAACATCGCAGATGCATACGCGATATCCCTCTCTAGCAAAATGATAGGCTGCCGTAACGCCTCCATTTCCTGCTCCAAATACCGTCACGTTCTTCATACCTTTTACCTCCTCTGGCATTTTTCTCTTTCCTCTATTTAATTGCATACTCCGTGCCAACAAAATAACATTGGAATTACAAAGAAAAGGCAGCAAGTTTCTCAAATTGAGAAACTTGCTGCTTTTTCAATCCATATCAAATGGCTGGATGGCCGCAACGGAAAATAGCAGCAGTCAGCATAAAACAAAAAAGAAAAAGAAAAACCAAGTCAATGGCGGACCTGGTTTTTCTTCATGGTGTATACCATGGGTTTAACTTTTTGCTTTCAATTTTGTATTATACAATCTCTTATCCCTATTATCAATGTTCATTTTAGAACAATCCAGTAATTTTTCCGGTGTTATCTACGTCAATTCTTTCTGCTGCAGGCACCTTCGGCAGCCCCGGCATGGTCATAATATTGCCCGTCTTGGCGACAATAAAACCTGCACCTGCGTCAATTTTCAAATCAGTTACCGTAATATGGAACCCCCGCGGCGCACCCAGAAGTGATGGATTGTCAGAGAAACTGAACTGCGTCTTCGCCATACATACAGGCACATCATGAAAGCCCAGAGATTCCAGCTGTGCCAGCTGCTTCTTTGCATTTCCCTCAAAGATGACGCCATCCGCTCTATAAATCTTCTTTGCAATCATTTCAATTTTTTCTGCGATAGAAACGTCCAGCGGATATACAAACTGGAAGTTATTTTCTGCTTCACAAAGACGCAGCACTTCGTCAGCCAACGCAAGACCACCTTCGCCGCCCTTTGCCCATACTTCGGACAGAGCTACGTTTACGCCAAGTTCCTTACACTTGCTCTCTACCAGGTCAAGCTCGGCCTTGGTATCTGTCGGGAATGCATTGATAGCAACTACGCAGGGAAGCTTGTATA
>CANBFZ010000106.1 GCA_947367725.1 uncultured Eubacterium sp. | reverse complement strand
GATAGTTCTGATACCTCTGCCCGCTCCATTCCAACTGGTTCAGAAGCTGGCGGTACTGTAGGTTATTGGGCTCCATATTCACTGCCTGCCCGGCATGGTCGCGGGCCATGATATTGTTGCCGATCCCCGCGTTGGCCGCGGCGCTCAGATAATACCACTCCGCCGTCCGGTTGGGCATCCCGCTCAGTACGTTCAGCGCCTCCCGGTACTGTCTTGCATTCAGATAATGATACACGGACTGCATCTGAGGGTTCTGCTGAGAACCGGAACCCCCATAGGACTGGTTCCAGCCGCCCTGGGAAGCGCTCCCCTGGGAGCCGTAGCCATAGCTGTAGCCGCCATGCTCCCGCTGCTTCATGATCGTATCATAGGCTTCCTGTACTTCCTTGAACTTTTCCTCCGCCAGATCCGCCAGCGGATTATTCTGATACTTGTCAGGATGATATTTTTTTACAAGCGCCTTATACGCTGCTTTGATCTCTGCCTCCGAGGCGTTAGGTTTGATCCCTAATACTTCATATGGATTGCGCATCTACATTAATCCTTTCTGCTAGGACCCGGTCTGTCTGCAGCCGCAGTCCCAAAAAAATAATATTCTCTATGATTTCCCGATTCTTTGCAAAGTCCAGAAGATCATATGCCTTTTCAATCTCTGCAAGACTATGATAAAGCAAAATTTCCATGCCTGCAAGATAATTTTTTCGATAAAGCAGCGGATTATAGCTGCCGCACTTCTCATCCTTTGCAAAATCGTCCAGTGCATCGATCATATAGATCCATCGACCCAGCGCACGCCCCAGCTGGCTGAGCACTCTTTCCTGCACAGGACTGACAGCATCACGATATTTCTCTGCAAAGCCAGTAAACAGGCTCTCCATCAAATCGGAAAACGCTTCGCTGGTGCGGTCTATGGAGCCGGATTGTTCTGCCTCTAGTGCTGACAATTTTGAAAGCGCTGCTTCAACATGCATGCAAACATTAGGATACTGTTTCCTAAGTTTGCGATACGCCCTGCCAAACGCCAGCTTTCCTGCAAAACCAGCAGCGCTTCGTTCATCATGCCAATCATCAAGAAATTTGTGATACGCTAAAATCACCATAACGTCCGCTGCATAATCTACTGCCGTACTTCCTCTGACCACAGGTTTTTTCGACATGGGATGCACCATGCAGTGCTCCGATGCACAAAGATCACTGTCCGGCAAAAGCCCTGCCAGCACCAGCGCAAGAAACACCGCATCGTAGCTGAGACCAAATCTGGGAAGCTGTCCGATCCTCCCTGCAATGGATTTGCAGATACCGCAGTAATAGCCCTGATACAGCGTATATTCCCGTACTTTCAGTTCATTTTTTTCTATGGTAACGTAGCCTAACATAATACTTTGATAATAAACCTTTTTCATGAAGTTTTCAAGAATTCTATGTGAAAATTCCTATCATGGAGTCGACAAATTCGGACAAATTTGTTAAAATGGATTGGCATAGTAAAATTATAATTTTAGGAGAGATGAAATGAATATGAAAAAATTGCTATTAGCCTCCCTTCTATCCATTGGGGCTCTCTTTGCCACGTGCAGTTTGGCCTTTGCCAGCAATGCTGTGGTAGATTCTGGAGGCTATACCCATCCATCCCAGTTCAAAGACACCATTGTCATTGATGGGATTGACGTATCCGTATATCAAAGTGAGATTGACTGGGCGAAAGTAAAAAGACAAGGGATTGATTTTGCTTACATTCGAGTCGGATACTCTTACCTGGCATCTCCGCACAGAACGAATATGGACTCGTTCTTCGAGGAGAATTACAAGAAAGCCAGAGCCAACGATATCATGGTAGGTGTCTACTACTACTCTACCGCAACTACCATTGCCGAAGCGCAGAAAGAAGCCAAATTTGTCCTGGATATTCTAGATGACAGAGAACTGGATTTACCAGTCGCCTATGACTTCGAAATGCCATCAGACAGCAGACTCACCAGTGCGTATAATGGCTGGTCGTCTTCTAGCCGCAAAGATAAAGCGGCATCAAATTCCCTGGCATTTATGAATTACATAGAAAAGAACTCCGACTATACGTCTCTGTTCTACTCTTATCGTTCCATTACATCGCCGTATTTGAATCCAAAAGGCAACAAGATCAACATGCGTCTAATTGACAGTAAATTCAAAGTTTGGCTGGCACAATATTCCAGCGACAACAGCTATGAACGACCTTATGAATTCTGGCAATATACATCAGACGGCAGTATTACCGGTATCAGCGGCAGAGTCGACTGCAACTTCTGGTACTATGACAACAGTGCAGAAAAGACAACATCTGGCACCAAATCAATCAAAAATGCCACTGTGTCACTCAGTAAGACTTCTTACGAGTATACAAAATATAAAAAATGCCCGACAGTCACAGTATCCTATAACGGCACTAATTTGACAAAAGGCGTTGATTATAAGGTTAATTATATTAAAAACGTACTAGCAGGCACCGCCTACGCCAGAATCGAGGGCATCGGCAAATATTCCAACGTGAAACTAGTTCCATTTACCATTAAAACCACGGATATTGCAGACGGCGGTACCATCGGCACGATCTCCGATTATACCTACAATGGCAGTGCAAAGAAACCAACCGTCAAAGTACAATTCACCAACACAACATTAAAAAAGAATGTGGACTATTCTGTTTCCTACTCCAATAACACCAATGCAGGAACAGCCACCGTCAAAGTAACCGGCAAGCGAAACTACCACGGTTCTATGACCAAAACATTCAAAATTAATAAAGCGACACCGAAATTTACCGGCTACACCACATACTCCCGTACACCGGATCGTGCTGATTTCACCCTGAACACCAAGTGCGACAGTGGCGGCAAGCTGACCTATAAGTCCAGCGACACTTCCATTGCAACGGTCAGCAGCAGTGGTAAGGTTTCTCTAAAAGGCGGCATTGGTACTGCTGTAATCACTGTCACCAGCGCAGAAACAAAGAACTATAAATCTGGCACCAAACTGGTTAATATCAAGGTAACCGCTGCAGAACCGACACCGGAACCATCAGAGGAAACAAAAAAACTAATAGAAGGTGTAGAAAAAACCAGCATTCAGGTAAGCAGTTCTTTGAAAGAAGGCTATATGTCTCTCAGCTGGGAAAAATCCTATGGATATAAAATGGATTACTTTGAGATTTTCAAAAGCACCAAGTCCGGCAGCTACGATAGCAAACCACTCTATACGACAACAGACGGAACCAAGCGCACCTTTAAAAATACCAGTGATCTGACACCAAATACACGGTATTATTATAGAATACGGGGGGTTCGAGTCATTGATGGCAAAAAGTACTACACCCAGTGGTCTAATGAGGCTACTCGTACTTATAAAGAAACCGAAACGCCAGTGAATCCAAATCAGGCGATCATAGACGGCGTAAAAAATACTACACTGGAAGCTAGTTCAGAGCGCGGTGATGGATTTATTCGTATCAAATGGAAAAAATCCTATGGCTACAAGATGGATTTCTTTGAGATCTACAGAAGCACCAAATCCAATAGTTATACCAGCACTCCGTTCTATCAAACCGCAGACGGCAATAAAAGAACTTACAAAAATACTAAAAGTCTGAATAAGGGCACTCGATACTATTACAAGATTCGAGGCGTACGTACCATCGATGGAAAGAAATACTATACGCAGTGGTCCAATCAGGCAAACAGAATTTACAAATAATTACAAAAGACCAGTCCGGCACCGCCGTTCTGGTCTTTTTATGTTGCTTAAGCTTTTTATTTCTTATTACTATTTTACAGTTTGCGCATGACGTAATCTGCAAATTCTCTGCAAGTTGCGCCGGAAGCCGTGCCTGTTACAACTACTTGTTTTTCTTTTTCATTGCAGTCTTCTAAAACAGCGGCCAGCCGGTCTGCCTTTTCAGTAAAACCGATATGACGGATCAGCATTTCTGTTGCTTTAAAAATACTGGACGGATTGGCATAATCAGCAAGCCCCTCTTCTATCATACGGGGCGCGCTGCCGTGAATGGCTTCAAACATAGCATACTGGTCACCCATGTTGGCGCTGCCTGCAGTGCCAACGCCCCCCTGAATTTCAGCGGCTTCATCGGTGATAATATCGCCGTACAGATTGGGCAGTACAAAAACCTGAAACTGGTTTCTGATTTCCTTATTGACTAAATTTGCCGTCATAATATCGATATACCAGTCATCGGCTTCGATGCCAGGATAATCAGCCGCCACTTCGTGGCAAATTCTCGTAAAGTTGCCGTCGGTTTTTTTCATGATATTGGCTTTGGTGACAATCGATACGCTCTTTTTGCCGTTGGCTTTGGCATAATCAAATGCAGCCTTTGCAATTCTGCGGGTTCCCAGCTCCGTTGTCACCTTAAAATCCATGGAAAGTTTACCAGGCACTTCCACGCCGCGGCTGCCAAGGACATATTCGCCTTCCGTATTTTCTCTGTAGAAAATCCAGTCAATGCCTTCCTCCGGCACCTGCACCGGTCGCACGTTGGCGTATAAATCCAGTTCCCGACGCAGCGTCACATTGGCACTTTCCAGCGTACCACCCTTTGGCGTTGTTGTCGGCCCTTTGAGCAGAACGTCACAGGATTTAATCTGGGCAAGCACATCATCAGGTACAGCCTTACCCAGCGCCAATCTATTTTCAATCGTAAGCCCTTCGATCTTTTTCAAAACGATTCTGCCTGTGGAAATCTCCTCTTCCATGACTTTGCGCAGCAGCCTTTCTGCCTGTTCCATAATAATCGGACCGATGCCGTCGCCGCCCACCATGCCGATGGTAATCTTCTCCATGGTGGTAAAATCTTTCGGCGCGCCGCCTGCCTCCATGCGTGCGGTCCTTTCCAGCTGTTCTAAAAGCAGCGTCCGAAACTGCGCGCAGGCTTTTTCTATATAAGTATTGTCACACATCTTAGTTTCCCTCTTTTGCTACATATTTCAAAAGGCTGCCCGCCTTCAAAATTTCTTTCTGTCTCTTTGTAAAGCTGCATACCAGCGAAATTTCTTCCCCTGTTGTCTCATTGGTCAGCGTCATCGCACCACACTCCATACCGGCATAAATATCCGATAAGCGAAGCTGGTCGCCCTGGCTTACTTTATCATAATCCGCCGGATTTTTAAAGGTCAGCGGCATGATCCCTGCATTGATCAGATTCGCCACGTGAATCCGGGCAAAACTCTTAGTAATGACAGCACGCACCCCCAGGTAAAGCGGCACAAGGGCGGCGTGTTCTCTAGAAGAACCCTGCCCATAATTGTTTCCGCCTACGATGATACTCTCTCCTACCGCTTTGGCACGTTCTGGGAACGTCTCATCACATACCCCAAAGCAATACTGGGAAAGATGCGGAATGTTGGAACGATACGGCAGAATTTTAGAACCGGCAGGCATGATGTGGTCTGTGGTAATATTGTCTCCCACTTTCAACACCAGCGGTGCTGTTAACACGTCCTCCTGCGGCCGGCTGTCAGGAAAAGCCTTGATATTCGGACCACGCAGAATCGGCAGTTCCTTTGCTTCCTCCAAAGATGCCGGCGCTATGATTGCGCTGTCATCAATCTTAAATGCTTCCGGCATGATCACTTCCGGCATTTCTCCAAGCAGCATCGGATCAGTAATCTCACCGGTCAAAGCCGCAGCTACTGCTGTCTCCGGTGAAACCAGATATACCTTACCGTCTGCTGTACCAGAACGTCCTTCAAAGTTTCTATTAAAGGTACGCAGAGATACCCCACCGGAATTCGGAGAGAATCCCATGCCGATGCATGGTCCGCAAGCACATTCCAAGACTCTGGCACCGCTCGCCAAGATATCAGACAGGGCGCCGCAATCTGCCAGCATAGACAGAACCTGCTTTGAACCTGGTGAAATAGACAGACTCACTTCCGGCTGAATAGTCTTTCCTTTCAGCAGCGCCGCTACTTTCAGCATATCGTGAAGAGACGAGTTGGTGCAGGAGCCAATGCAAACCTGATCTACTTTTGTGCCTTTCAGCATATGTACCGGCACCACGTTATCTGGGCTGTGCGGACAGGCAATCATCGGCTGCAGGGTAGACAGATTGATATCGATCACACGATCATATACCGCATCTGCATCACTGGCAAGGGGTACATAATCTGCTTCTCTGCCCTCTGCTGCCAGAAATGCGCGAGTCACTTCGTCTGACGGGAAGATGGACGTCGTTGCACCAAGTTCCGTTCCCATATTGGTGATGGTCGCTCTTTCCGGTACAGACAAGGTTTGAGCCCCCGGACCGCCCCATTCAATGATAGCGCCAACGCCGCCCTTTACAGAAAGAATCCGCAGGATTTCCAGGCTCACATCCTTTGCTGTCACAAAGGGATTTAGTTTACCAGTCAAATTCACTTTGTACATCTTCGGCATGGTGATATAATACGCGCCGCCGCCCATGGCAACTGCTACGTCAAGACCGCCTGCGCCCATGGCAAGCATACCGATGCCGCCGCCAGTCGGCGTATGGCTGTCAGAACCGATTAAAGTCTTGCCCGGCTTGCCGAACCGTTCCAAATGCACCTGATGGCAGATGCCGTTGCCCGGTCTTGAAAAATACAAGCCATATTTCTTTGCCATGGACTGAATGAACCGAT
>CANBFZ010000105.1 GCA_947367725.1 uncultured Eubacterium sp. | reverse complement strand
CCAGATAGGCTGGCAGGTCAAACCCAGCGGCGCCTTCCGTTTCATACTTTGGCAGGTTACCGCTTTTACTGATCATTCTAATTTTCATCTTTTTGTCTCCATCTGTCTGATTTTTAGTGCTGCATCATGCGCTTCAAGTTGATTCTATCTCTGGTCACTGCGACTGCCGAATAACTGTCAAAGTCACAAATCAGACCTTTCACCTTTTCAATATCCTCCATGGTGACTGCGTTAAACCCACCGATGACTTCTTCTGCCGTCAAAATCGGCATGCCCAGCAGTAAGTTCTTTCCGTTTTTAAACATATGACCTGCTACGTTTTCCTGTCCGAAAATATAAGCCGCCTTCAGCTGTTCTCTTGAGGATTCCAGTTCTTCTTCTGTGACGCCATGTTCGGCAAGTGCGAAGAGTTCCTGCCTGATGCCCGAAATGGCATCTGCAATCTTGTCGTGGCTGACGCCAGCATAAATATTGAAATAGCCGCCCTGCCGGAATGAACCTGTCATGGAATACACGGCATAAGCAAGCCCCTTCTGTTCCCGGATATTTTGAAACAGTCTGGAGCTCATACTGCCGCCCATCATATTATTGAGAATGGAAAAAGCATAATACCTGTCATCTCCCAGCGGCAGCCCTTTTGTCGCAAGACAGATATGAGACTGTTCAATCTCTTTAGTAATGACTTTGCAGCTCGGCGTGTACACGGCTTGCGGCGTATCCTTTTCGTCCTTCGTCTCTCGCAATCCCAGCAGCTGCTCTGCAAAGTAGTCACAAACTTCATCCGGATCAAAATTTCCTGCAACCGAAATGACAATCTGATCTCTGGTATATTCTCTATCAAAATAATCTTTGATGACACTGCGGCTGATTCTTTTCAGACTGGATGGCGTACCAATGATAGACTTTCCAAGCGCCGTGCCTTTAAATACCATCGACGTGACTGTATCGTGAGCCAAATCATCAGGTGCATCCTGGGTCATCTTGATTTCTTCGCAGATAACCTGCCGCTCCCGGTCCATTTCTGCCTTGTCAAAAAGAGAGGCAGACAGCATGTCAACTAAAACGTCTGCTGCTTTCTTATAATTACTGTAAATCGCCTTTACATAATAGCAAGTCGCTTCTTTGCCAGTAAACGCGTTAATCTGTCCTCCGATTTTATCAATATCAGAAGCGATTTCCTTTGCCGTTCTGTGCGCTGTACCTTTGAACATCATATGCTCAATAAAGTGGGAAATGCCTGCGTGTTTCGGCGCTTCGTCCACAGCGCCCGCTTTTACCCAAATTCCAATAGCGACAGATTGTACATACGGAATCTGCTCCATGACGACTCGCACTTTAGAATGCAGTTCTCTTGTAATAACCATATTGTCTCAGCTCCTTTTCGATCGAATCAGTAAAATAACAAGTATTGCGGCAATCATCACCAATGCGCCGTTTTCCACGGCCGCACCAAAGGAATTCCCCAGCAATTCCGTCACCAATATGATACCTGCGAATACCAGAAATACGCCTAGATAAATTGCCAGATTGATTTTAAACCTTCCAGGTTTGTGCCCATTTTCATTCTGCGCTTCTTCTTTTCCTTTGTTTTCTTTTTCCATGGTATTTTGGTTCCTCTTCCGTCCCTTCCTGCATATAGTGTCATATGCGTTTTCTTATCTTAATTTTAAATTGTAACACAAAACGCGACCAAATCATATACTTATCTAGAAAGAATATATAACCTACAAGGAGGTAAATTTATGAGTTGCTTTGGATCTAGAGTAACACCGGACCTCTATCAGAATTGTTGTAACGCCAATAATTTGTGTGAGTTCGACGGCGATATGAGCAGCATCGTCACTGCGCCGATTTACGTACAGCAGGTGTTCGACGCAGTAAAATTTAATCTGCAGGGCATGAAAACTTTTAACGAGCAAAATTTCCATCCGTGTCTTCCGCCCGGACACCGCGTAAAACGGGTCATAGATATCAGATGCAAACGCGTCTTCATTCCAGAAAACGTTGACGACCCGCGCAATCTTACCTTGGATGTGGATACCGGTATTTCCGGTGCAACCTTCCTGAAAGACTGTCAGGGCAATTATCTCAGCGTAGTCGGCGCTGATGGTACATACTCCGAACGGATTATGTACGCAGAAACATCGGACTGTGATGACAATTGTATGGGAACGCCTGTATTCGGTACCCAGTGCGTTGCCATTTCCGGTAACATCGTCATTGAGCTGGATCTGCTCCTTTGCGACAGCTGCAACAACGAAACTTGTTTCACAGTCTGCACAGAAGTCTGCATTGCACCAAAAGAGCATCCGATGGTGCTGACCAACTTCTTTGAAATCTGTATGCCGTCCGCCATTGATACAGCATTCCTGCCACGCTTTACGGAATTCTGCAATTCTGCCTGCGAAGCCAGACTTGCAACCAATAACTGCGGCAGAGATTTGAATGTTGACTGCAACGGACAAATTTCCGGAAATCTCATCGTCGCAATCTGCCTGACCTGCGAGAAGAAAATTGTCGTACCGGTTCAGCTCTGCGTACTGTCTACCGGCTATGTTGACGCACCGCTGCAGCAGAATGCAGTCTGCACCACCTTCCCAAGCCTTTTCCCAAATCCGATTATGGGAAGCAATACCAAGCAATGCAAGGAAGATCCTTGTGAAAAACACTGCGAACCGTGTGAAGCGCCATGTGAACCTTGCTGTCCGTGCGATCCATGTGAACCTTGCGAACCGTGTCCGCCGCCATGCGACTGCAACCCTTGCAAGCCGTGTGATCCATGTGAACCGCCAAGAAGACCGCAGCCGAGACATTAGTCATCATAAAACCCAAAAGAGACTGTTTTGCCACAGTCTCTTTTGCTTCTTGATTTAAAATGTGTCTTTAATGGTACTTGCCATACGGCTTACATCCTGCTTTACATCGCCCATGTCTTCCACAGTACGCTTTACATCTCTGGAAATCTTGTTTTTATCAGACGGAGACATCCATTTGTAAGCGCAAAATCCTGCTGCACCTGCCGCTGCAAGCATGGCTGCATCTTTGACAACTTTGTTCATCACTTTACACCCCTTTTCCTAGTTTGATAAAATTAGTATGGCATATCCGTAAAGTGAATATGTGTAACAGATTATGTCGTTTTTGCATCAATTACGCCGCCGCCGATGACCCGATCTCCTTCGTAAAAAACGATGGATTGTCCAGGACTTGCGGCTCTCTGCGGTTCTGTAAAAATGGTCAGCACCTGTCCATTTTTCCCTCTATGCAAAATCGCTGGCGCAGGTTTTGCGGCATATCGAATTTTGGCCGTAATCCCTGGTCTTCCAAAAATTGTCTCCGGCGCCACTGCTCCATCTGTCTCTGTAAAAAAATGGTCAACAGAAACGACTTCCGGACTGAACAAATCTTGGTTATCTCCTAATACGATCTGATTGTTTTCTCCATCGATTCGGGTCACAAAAGCCGGTTTTCCCAGTGCAATACCAAGACCTTTTCTCTGCCCGACTGTATAATGAGAAATTCCCTGATGGGTGCCCAACACAGTGCCGTCTGCATCAACAAACGCACCTTTTAGGCATCTGACGCCATGTCGTTGTAAAAAAGCTGTGTAGTCTTCTTTTTTTTCGTCTATAAAGCAAATTTCCTGACTGTCCGCCTGTTCTGCATTCGGCATACCGCTGCTTCTTGCGATTTCGCGAACCGCTGCTTTATCCTCCATGCCGCTAAGGGGCAGGATTAACCGCGAAAGCACATGCTGACCCAATCGGTAGAGCATATAGGATTGATCTTTTTTCTCACTGGCGCCTTTTTGGATATAAAAAAGCCCCGTTGCCGGTTCCTGTACGATACTGACATAGTGACCGGTTGCGATATAATAAGCCCCTTCTGCATCTGCTGTCTCAAGAAGCTTTTTGAATTTGATCAGCGGATTACAGATGACACATGGGTTAGGCGTTCTACCGCAGGCGTACTCACTGCAAAAATTGCCGATGACTGTTTCTTCGAAGGCTTTAGATACATCCATCATCCGAAACGAAATCTCAAGTTTTTCAGCAAGAGACTGCGCCGCCGCCCTTCCTGCCTGATTATTGCCAAGTACGTCAAAATAAAAACCGATGACTTCAAACCCCTGTTCTTTCAGCAGCAACGCAGCGGCTGTACTGTCCACACCGCCGGAAAGTCCTAAAACGACTTTATTCTTCGATAATGTGGTCATGGTCATCCTCATCTGCATCAGGATCAAATCCTGCAAGCCCTTCATAGGTTTTTCCGTGTTTCTGTGCATAATCATAGATCGCAGATTTAATCGCATGATCTGCAAGGACGGAACAGTGTACCTTGACAGCAGGCAGTCCGCCCAGTTCTTCAATGATCTGTTTGTTGCTGATTGCAAGTGCTTCGTCAATGGTCTTGCCGATAATCATGGAAGTTGCCATACTGGAAGACGCAATCGCACTGCCGCAGCCGAAAGTCTTAAATTTCGCATCTGTAATGACATCTTCTTCTACCTGAATCTGTATCTGCATCATATCACCGCAGACCGGACTGCCATAAGTGCCAGTACCGTCAGGTTTCTCAAGTTCTCCCGTGTTTCTCGGATTCATGAAATGATCCATAACTGTGTCGTTATATAAACCCATGTTGTTTACCAACCTTTCTCGCTGTTTACCGGAGACAGCGCTCTTAATTTCGTTACAATTTCTTTTAATGCTTCTACAGTATAATCAATGTCTTCTTTCGTAGTAAAATCTCCCACAGTAAACCGCACTGTACCGTGCACCATTTCCACAGGAACTCCCAGTGCCGTCAGCACATGAGACGGTTCCAACGATTTGGAAGAGCAGGCGGATCCAGTAGAAACCGAGATGCCCTTAAAGTCCAGCATCAGTAGAATTGACTCTCCTTCGATATAGCGGAATGTCAGATTGGCATTGCCAGGATGGCGCTTTTCCAGCGAACCATTTACATAGGTGTCTGGAATCTCTGCAGTTACTCTTTCAATCAGATAGTCTCGAAGCTCTGAACAGTGCGAGATATGCGTTTCTAGCTGCTGACTGGCAAGCTGCGCTGCTTTGCCAAATCCTACGATGCCGGCCAAATTCTCCGTACCAGCACGTCTACCCTTCTCCTGACCACCGCCGTGCATATGGTTTGTAATTCTCAGTCCTTTTCGAATATATAAAGCACCGATGCCTTTCGGACCATAAATTTTATGGGCAGACATACTCATCATATCAACGCCCAGGTCTTTCACATCAATCGCAACATTGCCCAGTGCCTGTACCGCATCTGTGTGGAACAATATTCCATGTTTCTTTGCAATGGCTGCTAGCTCTCGAATTGGCGCAATGGTGCCCACTTCGTTATTGACCATCATGATACTGATCAGAATGGTCTTATCCGTAATAGCCGCCTCTAAAGCTTCCGGTCTTACGCTGCCATCCGCCTGCACATCAAGGTATGTAACCTCAAATCCATTTTTTTCTAAAAAGGCGCAGGCATGCAGCATAGCATGATGTTCAATCTTGGTGGTAATGATGTGATTGCCTTTTTCTTTCAGTTTATCTGCTGTTCCAAAAACTGCCCAGTTATCTGCCTCACTGCCGCAGCCGGTAAAATATATCTCATCTGGCGATGCGCCAATCAATGCCGCAACCTGCCCTCTCGCCTTCTCCAAAGCTTCCTTCGCAGTAAGCCCTAATGTATAAAGACTGGAGGGATTTCCGAACTGCTCTGTGAAATACGGAAGCATTTCCTGCAAAACCTCGTCTTTCACAGGCGTCGTCGCCGAATAATCCAAATATACTTGTCTCATTGAAATCTCCTTTAAAAATTTTCATCTGATAATATATTATACCAAAAACGAGACAGAATCAAACGAAGATTTAAAGGATTTTCATCTGGGTCAAACGAATTTTTTTCTTTTCTTTCTCAGCGGTAAACAAATACCGGTGTGTTTCTTTTTGTTTCCCTTGATTTCCCCGCATTAAATATACAATTTCTGCTTTTCCTTTTAGTATGCCGTACCGTGTGGTTCTGCAGGAAATCATACGCACCTCATATTCCGTGACCTGTTCAATATCCGTGTACTCATAATCCTTCATCAGTGCTGTATCCGTCTTCAATAGACTCCCCGTTTCTACCTTTTCCAGCGCCGATCGCGTTTTATCAAAATCCCACGTACCATCATAATATCGGTTCAAAATTTCAATTCTGGAATAAATTTGATCTTCCATTATTTTACTGTCACTTTGCGGTCTTACAATCACACCCGCCGTCAAAAAAATGACAAGCAAAACACAAACATTAAAAATATATACCTTCTTCATAAATACCCCCTAATGGTCTGCTCCAAGAGCGGAAGCGATTGGCTAAGCAGACCTTATGCTGACATTTCCCAGCTTTAGCTGGCTAGGAATGTGTCGTATCATGGTCTGCTCCAAGAGCGGAAGCGGCAGTGAAATTCTCAAAATCCGCAGTGAAATTCTCAAAATCAAAGATTTTGGAATTTCTTGCATGAGGCCTGCCGACGATTCACTTTGTGAATCGGGCTAGGGCTTCAAGATTTTGTAATTTCTTGCATGAGACCTGCCAACGATTCACTTTGTGAATCGGGCTAGGGCTTCAAGATTTTGGAATTTCTTGCAT
>CANBFZ010000104.1 GCA_947367725.1 uncultured Eubacterium sp. | reverse complement strand
ACAGTATAGTCATCTTTCTTCTCTACTTCGCTGATGGCATCAACAACATAAGAAACATAATTGGAGTTTCTGGCTCTGTTCAGAGAAAAAACCACATCATCTGCCGTCATCGCTTCACCATCGTGGAACTTCACATCCTGACGCAATTTAAACTCATAAGTTTTTTCGTCAATTTGCGAAAAACTTTCTGCCAGAGATGGTGCTGGCTCGTTGTTTTCATCCATAACCAACAAAGTATCAAAGATCTGGCAAGTCACAGTAACCGCCGGCGTCTCTTTCCCTACGTGTGGATCTAAAGACGTAATGTCAGCAGCCTGTACCCAAGTCAAAGTGTCTTTGGCTGCCCCGTCAGACGCTTCACCGCCACCACCGCAGGCAGCTGCTGTTAGCGCAAGGCACAGCACCAAAGTAAGGGCCAATACTTTTTTCATAATAAACATCCTCCTTTAAATATTGTTTATTTCGTGAACACGTGCACAGGCTGTAAAATGACCCGGCTCGCTTTCAACCAAAGGAATATCCTGTCCGCGGCAGGCTTCGGTGGCATAAATGCACCTGCTCGCAAAGCGGCATCCAGGCTTTGGATCAATCGGGGAACTGATCTCACCCTTTAAAATAATTCGCTCCATCTGTATGTCTGGATCCGGAACCGGAATCGCTGACAGAAGCGCCTTTGTATACGGATGCAGCGGTTTTGCAAACAACTGCTTTACATCACAATACTCTACTACTGTGCCCAGATACATCACCATAATCTTATCAGCCAGGTGTTTAACAACAGACAAGTCATGGGTAATAAACATATACGTCAATCCCATGTCACGCTGCAAATCCTGCATCAAGTTCAATATCTGTGCCTGGATAGAAACGTCTAGCGCCGATACTGGCTCGTCACAGACGATAAACTGCGGATGCAGAGACAAGGCTCTGGCAATGCCGATACGCTGTCTTCTTCCGCCATCCAACTCGTGCGGATACGCATTGACAAAACGCTGCGCCAAGCCCACCAAATCCATCAGTTCCTTAACCTGTTTTTCCAAAGCCGCTTTATCATTTTTCCGAACCACACCCTGAATAATCAAAGGCAGCGCGATAGCCTGGCTGACGGTCATCCTCGGATTTAGCGAAGAAAATGGATCCTGAAAGATCAGCTGCATATCTTTTTTCAGGTCTTTCATCTGATTTTTGTTATATTTTAAAATATTTTCTCCGTGAAACAACACCTCTCCTGCGGTAGGTTCATGTAAACGCAACACAGCCCTGCCCAAGGTAGACTTTCCGCAGCCAGACTCTCCAACTACGCCTAAAGTCTCACCTTTTGCAATGTCAAAATTCACATCATCTACAGCATGCAGCTGTCCTGCTGGTGTAGAGAAATATTTCTTCAGGTGCCTGACTGCAAGCAATGTTTCCTTACTCATTTCATCACGCTCCTTTCCATGCGTCTTTCTCAGCGCCAAAGCGATGGCAACATACGGTGTGTCCTTCACCTAAGACCACAGTTTCTGGCACCTTCGTACCACAAACATCTTTTGCATATCTGCACCTTGGATGGAATTTGCACCCTTGTGGTAAATTTGCCGGATCTGGCATCAATCCATCAATTGGCTGTAGTCGTTCCACATCTTCATGTAATTTAGGAATGGAATCAAACAGTCCTTCTGTGTACGGATGTACACCGTGTTTGAATACATCTCGTAAGCTGCCCTGTTCTACGATTTCCCCTGCGTACATAATCGCCACATATTCACAGTTTTGCGCTACAACACCCAAATCGTGTGTAATCAGCAGCATAGAAGTCCCCAGCCGCTCTCGTAAATTCTTGATCAGATCCAACACCTGTGCCTGAATGGTTACATCCAAAGCCGTGGTCGGTTCATCTGCAACCAGCAGATTCGGGTTGCACGCCAATGCAATCGCAATCACCACCCGCTGTTTCATCCCGCCGGAAAACTGATGCGGATACTCGCCTGCACGATCCGGGTCAATGCCTACCATAGCCAGCATCTCCCGCATCTTTTCCTCTGCCACGTCATTAGAAACGTTTTCATGGGCAGCGATTACTTCAGAGATCTGCTTCCCCACAGTCATAACTGGATTCAGCGCTGTCATCGGATCCTGAAATATCATTGAAATCTCGTTTCCTCTGATCTTGCACATCTCTTCCTCTGTGATTTGGGTCAAATCTTGTCCTCGATAAATGATCTCTCCACTAACAATCCTGCCCGGCGGCCACTGTATCAAACGCAGAATGGATTTGGCCAGCGTCGTCTTGCCAGCACCGGTTTCACCAACCAGACCCACAGCCGCGCCTTGCTGTAAAGCCAGATTTACTGCATTCACTGCTTTCACAACGCCGTCCTCTGTCTCATAGCGGACCACAAGGTCCTTGATTTCTAATATATTGTCCATATCTTTCTTCCTTACATTTCTTATACTAATTCTTTAACTTCGGATCCAGTGCGTCACGCAAACCGTCTCCAATGATATTCAGCGCTAAAATGGTAATCAGTATGATCAGTCCCGGGAATACAGTGATATGCCATGCATCTCTGATATAGCCTCGCGCATTGGTCAGCATCGCGCCCCATTCAGGCAGCGGCGGCTGAATGCCCAGTCCGAGGAAAGAAAGACCTGCAATGGACAAAATCGCCCCTGCAATTGCCATGGTCACTTCTACAATCAAAGGCGCCATCGCATTGGGTAATATCTGCTGGAAAATAACAATTTTATCTGACGCGCCCACAGCCTTTGCCGCTTCTACAAATTCTCTCTCTCGAATCGTCATTACAGAAGCTCTTGTAATACGCGCAAATTCCGGCACATATCCAATTGCAATAGAAATCAATACATTGACAAGCCCCGGCCCCAGCGCTGCTACGATAGCAATTGCAAGCAGCATATAGGGAAGAGACAACACCACGTCCATAATACGCATGATTACATTATCCACGCGACCGCCATAATAACCTGCTACGGCGCCAATCATCGTCCCTACCACACCTGCAGCGATCACTGCAGCAATACTCATAAACAGAGAATATCTGGTTCCCCATAAGATACGGAGCAAAATGTCTCGTCCAAACTCATCCAATCCCAAAATGTGGCTGCCACTAGGCGGCTCAAAGCGCTGACTCAAGTTCTGACTAATCACAAGGGAATCATAAACAGAATCATTGGTCACCCAGTCAATGACCAAAGTGGCGATGCCAATCAAAGCCAGGAGCAAAAGGAAAATCAAACTGATCACAGCCATTTTATTCTTTTTGAACCGTCTCCAGGCGTCCGCCCACAAAGATCTGGCTTTGACTGCGCTGTTATTGTTTTGCAAAGCGTTTTCCACGTTTTTTTCCTCCTCCCATACTGTTGTACTGTGCTTTGATCCTTGGATCTACATATGCGTACAGAATGTCCACCAACAGGTTGACCACGGAATACATCAAAGCCAAAAACATGGCTGAACCCAGTACCATTGGCATATCCTTTGACTTGATAGACTCGACCATAAAACGCCCTAAACCCGGCCAGGAGAAGATCGTCTCTGTCAAGGCCGCACCGCCCAGCAGCATACCGAATTGCAGACCAATTACCGTTACAATTGGGATCAGTGCATTCTTGAACATGTGATTCCTAGTGATATAACCTTCTTTCAGCCCTTTGGAACGAGCTGTGTCTATGTAGTCTTGACGCATAGATTCCAGCATACTGGAACGCGTCATACGCATGATGCTGGCTGCACAGCCAGTGCCTAAGGTAAGGGCTGGCAAAATCAGACTTGGCAACAGTTCCATACCTTCTCCCATGCCGGATGGCGGCAGCCAACCCAGCCCCAGAGAAAATACCATAACCAGCAGCAGACCCAACCAGAAATTCGGCATCGCCACGCCGATCAGCCCCAATACTGTAGCAATATTGTCAACCCAGGTATATTGCTTTTTCGCAGACAAAATTCCAATTGGCACACCGATCAGTATCGCTACCAAAATACCTGCAATAGACAGAATTACCGTATTCGGAAAATACCCGAGTACCTGCGGCAGCACCTCCAGTTGACTCTTCCAAGAGGTGCCAAAATCGCCTTGCAGCGCATCAGCCATATAATTAAAATACCTGACAAATAGATTATGGTTCAGTCCCAGTTCTTCTCGCATTGCCTGTACAGCAGCCTCCGATGCCTGCTGCCCCAATATCATACGGGTCGGATCACCTGGCGAAACTGCCAAAATGAAGAATACCAAAAACGATACGCCAATCAGCACGGGTATCATCATCAGTAATCGTTTTAAAACATACTTGTACACCTTTTAGTCCTCCTCTTTGTACAAAGGAACTTGTTCAAAAGCGCCTTTCGCCATCAGCTTTTTACCGCGCATCATCAGTCGTCCTTTTGCCATGACTGTATCAATGTGTAATCCCTGATCTAACAATACTAAATCGGCGTCACTTTCAGCCTGCAGACAACCTTTTCTTGGATACAGCTCCAGGGATTTTGCTACATTGCTGGTAATTAACTTTACAGCCTCTTCCATTGGGACGCCAAAGTCTATGACTAAATTGCGAATGATCTCGTACAGTGGTTCCATACCTCCCACCAGTACATCTACTACCGCATCTCTAGTCTCATTCCATACTGGAATGCTGCCACCTGCATCAGAGCTGACTGTAATCCGCTGGCTTCCGGCTTCTTTCATCGTCTGATACAGCACGTCAGTCTGCGAAGGTTCTGCCGTAAAATCAACCCAGCCGCCTTTTGCGATAAATGCCTTTGCTGCTTCTGGATGGCAGTCCATATGGGTTGGGCGAAAATGCTTGATCGGAATCTCTGCCTCTTCACAGATTTCTATGATTTCTTCCAGCCCCCGTCCTATGCTGCCCACGTGGAGATGAAGCACACCAGGTTTCCCCGACACCAGCGCCGCCATACGGATATCTGATGCTAAGCGAATCAGTTCTTCTTTGGTCGGTCTGGATGCTCGATGATCAGAAATTGCCATTTTACATCCCAGCACCTCATCAATATAGACTAAATCCTTTGCGACAGAACCAGTCACTGTAGGGGATGGATAAATATAAGCGCCAGTAAGGCAATAAGCCGTAATTCCCTCGCGCTTGAGGGCTTTAGTCTTTGCCACCAGATTTTCCACGCTGCGGGTAAAGCTATCTGTTCCCAATAAGCCAACTACCGTCGTCACGCCTGCCTTTATAATAGAAGATACGTTCACTTCCGGCGTTCGCGACTCGAAGCCTCCTTCTCCACCGCCGCCAGTTACATGCACATGCTGATCAATGAATCCAGGAACAGCCGTCATACCAGTGCCGTCAATCTCTTTGACGCCAGGAAGCGCCGGCTGCAGCTGCTTTCCTACTGCAGCGATCTGTCCGCCTGCCGTCAAAATGTCACAGACACCTTTCGGCATAGGATCGTACAAATTCACGTTTTTAATTAGATACATACGCATACCTCCTTTTCAAATGATTTACTATTTATTTGCTTTCACTATTTTCATCGTTGTCCCAACTGTAAAAATAATATTCATTATCATAAGCTGGTATCGTTGAAGTCTGGAAAAAGCCCTCAATTTCTTTGATTTTCTGATTATGTCTTTCAAACTTTTCTTTATTACGAAGAATATATACAGACGCGATGATATCTGCCATTGCAATCATAGATGCGATAGAATTGTCAAATATCATGCTGTTAGATCTGCACAGCAATACATGCCGAGCATTACACACCAAGGGAGATGCTGCCTTATCTGTCATAGCCAGTACTGTTGCACCTCTGCTGTGCAGATATTCAGAAATCGCCACCGTCTGTGCCGAATAAAACGGCAAGGTGATTAAGATAAACACATCTTTGTCATCAAAACGGGTTAAGGCATCTAGAACATCGCCATAATCACTAACATCAACCAGCCGGGTCAACGCCCCTGTGTCCCGCAGCTTGTGCTGCAGGTTCGCCGCAATTGTCAGGGAAGCCGAATGTCCGCAGATATAAATGTTCTCTGCCTGACACAAAGTATCTACAAAAGCAAGCAGTGCACCGGTATCCAGCCCTTCCATTGCCGCCCCAAGCAGCTGTCGCTGATTCTCTTTCAGCCCATCCAAAGTCAGCTCATCAGCGTCATACTGCTGAGAGGACATTTCCAACTTGCTGTTCCAAAACAGTCTTTCCTGCAAATAGCTATGTATGGCTTTTTTCAATCCTGCAAAAGATCCAGCCTCTGTTTTTTTACAGAAGCTGAGTACAGTCGTTTCCGTGACGCCAATATCTTCTGCTACTTTTTTTAATGAAGAAAAGCAGATGGTTTCTGGATTCTTCAAAATATATTTAGCAATCTTAGCCTGGGTTCTTGTCAACACTGGCAATAAATCTTGTACTTCATTTAATACGTCCATCAGTATCCCTCTTTCTCTGTGCACCGCAGATCTCTGTATTCCTGCGATTTGATCTTTACTTATTTCTTCTCAAGTGCAATATTGGTCTATAAATCCTGTAGTAATGGTGTCTCTGGCAAAAATGTAGCTTCCACGCCACGTTGGCGAAAAAACCTGCACATCTCCATCAAAGCAAAGGACTCTGTAGAATAATGACCTGCCGCCAAAATACTGACGCCTGCCGCTTCTGCCGCCCTATGAGATGGCGCAAACCAATCCGCTTCTCTAGT
>CANBFZ010000103.1 GCA_947367725.1 uncultured Eubacterium sp. | reverse complement strand
TTGTCTGTCATACTGCTTACTAAATAACTAAACACAATAGAAAATGCTGCCATGCAACATAGCAGCATTTTCTTTTATCGTTCCATAAATTGTTCCACATAAGCAATCAGCACTTCTGCACTCTTTGGAATGCCCAGCACAGAAGAATTGACAACCAAATCATAGCCTCGGGAATCGCCCCATTTTGTATCACAGTAAAAGTTGTGATACGACTTTCTGACCGCATCTCGTTGTTTCAGACGAGCCGCCGCCTCATGGGCGTCACATCCCTCCGTCTCCATGAGACGTTCCACTTTCGTCTCTGTCTTTCCATTGACAAAAAAGCTTACCATATTGGCATTTTCTTTCAAAATATATTCTCCGCAGCGTCCCACAAGCACAAAAGACTTTCCTTCTTCCGCCATAGCCTGTATAATTTCAAAGGTTTTTCTGGCAACATGCTCTGGTACGGAAGTAGAAAATTCATCCAGCCTTCTGGAAAACAATCTGCTTACAGGTTTTTCATCCATTTTCTGCACAAGGCTAAGGTCGTAGCCAGTTTCTTTTACCACCAGCTGCTGTATTTTTTCTTTATCATAAAAGGGCAAGCAAAACGCTTCTGACAGTTTCTTTGCAATTTCGTGTCCGCCGCTGCCGCTTTCTCTGCCAATCGTTATAATCAATTGTTTTTTCATAGAAGAATCCTTTCTGTCTATTTGGATTTACAAGTATCTGGCGTACAAGCACAAAAGGGAAATACCGATCACCAAAATCGTCCCTGGTACGCAATACTTGCAGTAAGTACCCCATCCAATCGGATGACCTTCCTTTGCTGCAATAGACGTGCCTACAACATTGGCAGACGCACCGATCGGGGTCGCATTACCGCCAAAATCTGTGCCAAGTGCCAGCGTCCAAGCAAGCATAGACAGATCAATCCCCTGCACTGCTGAAATAGATTTGATGACAGGAATCATCGTTGCTGCAAACGGAATATTGTCCACTAGTGCGCTGCACACAGCTGACAGCAGTAGAATGACCAGTAAAATCAGCTTGATATTGCCTTGACAGATATTCATAATGCCCTGCGCCATCAGTTCCAGTATGCCTGTTTCCTCTAATCCTCCTACAGAAACAAATAGTCCGATGAAAAAAAGCAGCGTCTTATAGTCTACTTTTTTCAGCACTTCAACAGTCTTTTTCTTATCTTCCAGCACGATCATACCAAGTATCGTAACCACCGCCATAATGACGCCGATCGTGGCAACAGTAAGACCAGTCTGGGCATGGGTCACCAGAAGAACAATAGCGCCAATGAAAATAACCACTGCATAGATAAACAGTTTTTTGTTGTGAATTGCTGTTGCCGGCTCCGGACAGGATAAACCGCTTCTATCCATGGAATCGGTTGCTTTCAGTTCTTTTCTAAATATGAGAAGGAAGTAGGCTACGATAACAACAAAGCAGATTGCTACAATCAGTCCTGTATTTCTGGCAAAGTCCGTAAAAGTATAGCCTAAAGCTGTTCCTATAATAATATTCGGTGGGTCTCCGCTCATGGTTGCTGCGCCTCCCAGATTAGCACAGAAAATTTCTGCAATGACCATAGGAATCGGATTAAATTTGAGAAGTTTTCCCAAATCCACAGTCACTGCAGCTAAGAAAAGTACTACGGTAATGCTGTCGATAAACATGGCAAGTCCTGCAGAAATACACATAAAACAAATTAAAAGCGGTGTCACACGATAGTTGACCATTCTGGCAAGAAGCAGACAAAGCCAGTGGAAGAATCCCGCTTCTCCAAGACCTTCTACCATAACCATCATTCCTGCAATAAAAATGATCGTTGCCCAGTTGATTCCCATAGAGCCTTCTTCGCCTTCTCCAATCCAGAAACCCGACTCAAACATGCTATCCAGACTCAGGGTTTGCAGCACAGCGTCCATATCCCGCATACAAATACCAAAGACCAGTACTAAAACCAGTGCGCCGCTAACTAACGTAATGTAATGACGTTCAAATTTTTCCAGGACAATCATGACAAACATGCCCACAAAAATCAATACCGCCAAAATCGGTGCCAATATCTCCATTTTCATTTCATGCGCCGCGCTGCTTCTATGTCGCGCGGTTTACGCATATTCCTTTCTTTAGTATTATGTTATATTTTATTATTATGCCATTTTTCCACAGTTTTTTCAATGTTCTTTTCAGAAAATTGCCCATAAACAAGAGACTGTTTCAAAATGATACAGCCTCCCATGTTTATTTTTATCAATTACAGCGCTTCGTATGTCAGCTGTGCGCCTTCCTGTTTCTGTTTCACCGCTTTTGCAAATGCCCAAGCTGTATCCATACAGGTCAGCACCGGCAAACCATGCTCAATCGCTGCACGCCGAATCGGGAATGTGTCCGCGCCAATTTTGTTAATCGCCTTTGGGGTGTTGATGACGATTTGGATCTCTTCCCCAATCTTCGAAAGCACTGTACTGTAATCGGTCACTTCGGATAGAATTCCATGCTTCTGCAGGAATGCCGCCGTACCCGCAGAGGCATAAAGGCTGAATCCCATCTGCTTATAGTCTCTGATGACTGCCGCACTTTCTTCCGTTTTATCGTGATCCTTTAGAGAAACAAACACCCCGCCGCCAGTAGGAATTTCCATGCCTGTGCCAAGGAACCCTTTATAAATCGCCTGATCAAGACTCGCATCCATGCCCAGTACTTCTCCCGTAGACTTCATTTCAGGGCCTACCGCCACGTCCACATCGGTCAGCTTGGCATCGGAAAATACCGGCACTTTTACGGCAAAGTAATTCTGCGGCGGATACAAATCCACCCCATAGCCCAGATCAGCCAGCCTGCTTCCGGTCATTACCGCCACTGCCAGTTTTACCATCGGCACTTTGGTTACCTTGCTGAGAATCGGCACCGTTCTCGACGCCCGCGGATTCACTTCGATGACGTAAATTTTCGTGCCGTCCCACACATACTGTATATTGACAAGGCCAACGATGTGCAGCGCGCGACAGATGCGCTTCGTCGCGGAAAGCAGATCGTCTATCACCTCCTTCGGCAGTGAATAAGCCGGATATACGGTACAGCTGTCGCCGGAATGGACGCCGGTTCTCTCGATGTGCTCCATAATCCCCGGAATCAATACATCTTCACCGTCTGCCACAGCGTCGACTTCGATTTCTTTGCCCTCTACATACTTATCGATGAGCACCGGGTGTTCATGAGAAAGCTTGACCGCTTCTTTCAAATAGGTTTGCAACTCCGCATCTGAATAGACTACCTGCATCGCTCTGCCACCGATTACAAAGGACGGACGCACGACGAGAGGATAGCCCAGACGTTCTACCGCCTCAAAGGCTTCCTCCTGGTTGCGCACCGCGCAACCTTTTGGCGCCGCAATATCTAAGAGGTCCAGCAGATTGGAAAATTTTTCCCGGTCTTCTGCCAAGTCAATATATTGATTCTGTGTACCAAGAATTTTAATGCTCCGCGCCGCCAGCTTTGAGGCAAGATTTAGAGAAGTCTGTCCGCCGAACTGCAAAATGACGCCCTCTGGTCGCTCTTGCTTGATGACGTTCATCACATCGTCTGTGTGCAAAGGTTCAAAATACAGTTTATCTGCCGTATCAAAATCGGTGCTGACGGTTTCCGGATTGTTATTGATGATAATGGACTCATAGCCCAGTTCTTTCAGCGCCCAAACGCCTTGCACACAGCAGTAGTCAAATTCAATGCCCTGACCGATCCGAATGGGACCGGAGCCGACAACCAGAATTTTTTCATGGGTACTCTTTACGCTTTCATTTTCCCCACCATAGCTGGAATAGTAGTACGGCGTGACTGCGTCAAATTCTCCTGCGCAGGTATCTACTACTTTATACACCGGATAGATGTCGTGGTACAGTCTGATGTCCTGCAGCACTTCTCGCGCCATGCCGGTCAGGTCCAAAATTTCATCGTCTGTAAAGCCGCGCTGCTCTGCCTCGCGAATCAAATCTGCAGTGACTTCTTCCGTCTGCAGCATTTTCTCCATCTGTACAATGCCTTCTATTTTATACAGGAACCAGCGGTCAATTTTCGTCAGTGCAAAGATGTCTTCCACGCCGGCAAGTCCCCGGCGGAACGCTTCCGCAATGCAGAAAATCCGCTCATCGTCGCAGGCAAGGAGTTTTTCCATGAGGCGGCTATCAGAAAGCCCCGTCACATACGGTACACGTAAGCCCGTACCTTCCGTTTCCAAAGAGGCAATCGCCTTTAAGAGCGCGCTTTCAAAATTTCTGTCAATTGCCATGATTTCTCCGGTGGCTTTCATCTGTGTGCCCAGCTTTCTTGACGCAGTGCGGAATTTATCAAATGGCCACTTCGGAAATTTTACGACACAATAGTCAAGCGCCGGCTCAAAACAAGCGCTGGAGCTTTCTGTTACATAATTCTTCAATTCATCCAGGCTATAACCGATGGCAATTTTGGCAGCAATTTTCGCGATAGGATAGCCGGCTGCTTTGGATGCAAGTGCAGAAGAACGGCTCACCCGCGGGTTCACCTCAATGACAATATATTCGTCCTTGTCTGGATTGAGTGCAAACTGCACGTTACAACCGCCTTCGATTTCCAGGCTTCTAATAATAGATAGAGAGGCATCTCGCAGCATCTGATACTGGCCGTCGGTCAAAGTCTGTGTCGGCGCAACGACGATGCTATCGCCGGTGTGCACGCCAACCGGATCCAGATTTTCCATACTGCAGATGATGATGCAGTTATTCTTTCCGTCTCGGATGACCTCATACTCTACTTCTTTCCAGCCTGCTACCGACTTTTCCAGCAAAATCTGTCCGATCGCGCTTTTCTCGATCCCAAGCTGACAGAAATGTTCCAGTTCTTCGTCGTCATGGGCAATGCCGCCGCCTGTTCCACCCAGGGTATAAGCCGGTCTGATGATCACCGGATAACCGATTTCCTCTACAAAAGTTTGACATTCTTCCAAGCTGGTTGCGATAGTGCTTGGCGGAATGGGATGCCCTGTCTGCAGCATGAGGGCTTTGAAGGCTTCTCTGTCTTCCGCCTTGTGAATGCTGTCTTTGTTGACGCCAAGCAGCTTAGCGCCGTATTTCTCGAAAATCCCCTTTTCGTCCAGCGCCATAGCAAGGTTAAGTCCGGTCTGACCGCCGAATCCTGCCAGCACGCCCTGCGGTCTTTCCTTTTCCAGAATCTGCTCTACGGCTTCTTCTGTGATAGGCTGCAAATACACTTTATCAGCGATGCCCTGATCGGTCATAATGGTTGCCGGATTACTGTTGATGAGGATTGTCTCAATGCCCTCCTCGCTGATGGCTTTGCAGGCCTGCGTGCCGGCATAGTCAAACTCTGCTGCTTGTCCAATAATAATCGGGCCGGAACCGATAATTAAAACTTTCTTTAAGGTAAAATCTCTAGGCATTACAGTCTTCCCCCTTTCATTAAGTCGATGAACTGATCAAATAAATATCCGGTATCATTGGGTCCCGGATTAGATTCTGGATGAAATTGCACAGAAAAGACTGGTTTGGACAGATGGGACATGCCCTCCACGCTGCCGTCGTTCAAATTCAGATGGGTCACTTCTAGTCCCTTTAAGACAATGCTTTCCGGCTGCACTGCGTAGCCGTGATTCTGACTCGTGATGTAGCTCCTTCCGATATTCTTGTCAAACACGCCGTGATTGCAGCCACGATGTCCGTACTGCATTTTGTAAGTTTTGCCGCCGCTTGCTAAAGCAATCAGCTGATGCCCCATGCAGATGCCGAAAATTGGCATCAAGTCTGATTCATAATTACTATTGGTTATCAGTTTTTCGATGACGGTCACTGCTTCTTCTGCCTGTGCCGGATCTCCTGGACCATTGGTCAGAAAAACGCCGTCTGGCTTTGCGGCTAAAATCGTCTTCGCCTTGGTGTCGTAAGGATAGATGGTCATACTGCAGCCTCTTGCTGCCAGTTCTTTCAGGATGCTGCGCTTTACACCCAGATCCAGTACGGCAACATGAAAATCACTGTCCGGTGTATTCCACTCCGTGATTTCTTTTACGCCTGCTGTCTTCATCTGATCGGTAGAAAGTGCTGTTTCCTCCGCCAATTTTTTAATTTCACTGATAGAAACATCCTCTGTGGTAATCACGCATTTCTGACTGCCAGTCTTTCTCAGCTTTCTGGTAATTTCCCTGGTATCCACTCCATATACGCCAGGAACATCCTGTTCGCAAAACCACTGGTCTATGGTTTTTATGCTGCGGTGATTGCTGGGCTTCATACATAGATCCTGGCACACTGCGCCCAGCGCATGAATTTTCTCTGATTCGTAGTCCTCCGCATTGACCCCATAGTTTCCAAGAAGCGGATAAGTCATCACGATCATCTGCCCGCTGTAGGATGGGTCTGTCAGTGTCTTTTGATATCCCGTCATTGCGGTATTAAAAACCAACTCTCCTACATGAGTCGCGCTGGCGCCAAACCCTTCTCCTTTATAAAAGCTTCCATCTTCTAAGTAAATAAGTCCTTTCATCTGCCCTCCTGTACTTGTGCTAAATACTGTGCTTTCCTGCTTGTTCTATTACGTTCTAACGGAAAATTATACCAGTATTTTCATAATTATGCAAGCATTATTTAAAACTTTACAAGAGCATGTACAAAAAAACTG
>CANBFZ010000102.1 GCA_947367725.1 uncultured Eubacterium sp. | reverse complement strand
TCAAAATGCAGAACTTTTCAATGGATCTCGCGTAAGGAGTAAGAGAAAGTTCTGCATTTTGGTTATTTAGATCTTGATTTGCAGAACTTTTTGCTTCTGTGATCATAATTTAATCCGGAAAGTTCTGCAATTCATGGTATTTTTCATGGATTTGCAGAACTCGGTTCTGCATTTTTGTCTTTTTAGCTTTTAAATGCAGAACTTTTCAATGGAGAAGAATCGGCGCAGCCGGCTTTCTTATGTATGAAGGAAGCACTTGAAAAGTCCCTGCCTGATTTATGCAGCTTTAGCTGCAGTGTAAATCAGGAGCAACGAACAGCGAAATGAAATAAGGACCCTTAAAAGAGTCCTTACATGGATGAAACAAATGATATTTTCTTTGAACTAGGGGACATTTCGGTGTCATGTCCTTATTTTTTGATTCCCATAATCGTTTCAATTGCGGAAGCAACTTCGATATAGTCTTCAATCAACTCAGAAAGACGCTGCGCACCAGATGGTTCTAAATGATAATAAACGCGAGTCATTCTTTTTCCCACAGTCTTTTTATAGTCTGTGATGTACTGGTTATCGATCAGCTTGTACAGCGTAGGATACATGGAACCCTCCGGAATAATCAAGACACCATTTGATCTCTGATTAATTAACTGGGAAAGCTGATAGCCGTAGCAATCGCCTTCTTCTTTTAAAAGATGGAGAAGAAGCATTTCTACGGAACCTTTTTTAAAATTGCTTTTGTTTTTGTTTCTTTGTGTCATACTGCACCTATCCTTTCTCATTAATTAGGATAAAACAATTAGTTAAATAAGTCAACGAGTATTTGTGAATTTTTATGAAGAATATGTGATTTTTTTAGAAGTACAGAATGGTTAGTTTTATAAATTTAAAGTTGTTTTGAATGGTTTGTAATTTGTATATTTTTAAAGATGAAAGGTGTTTACTTCATATTTATGTCGAGATGGAACCCATAATATCGCCGACTTCAGCAAGGAATATTTTTTTCTTTGCTAAATCTGATAATGCCAGTACGCCGACCAGCTTGTTATTTTCTAAAACAGGCAGGCGGCGCACTTTTTTTTCTGCAAAAATACACGCGGCATCATGGACGCTCGTTTCTGCGGTTACAGCGAAGATATCGGATTTCATGATATCTGACACGGATAGGCTAGATAAAGTGCATGTAGACGAAGATATGGCGCTTAAAACGATATCTCTGTCGGTAACGAGTCCTAATATGCAGCCTTTGTTATCGCAGACTGGCACGAATCCAATATCATACTGTTTCATCAGTTTGGCAGCATCAGCAGCAGTTGCATCTTTTTTTACATAGCAAATATGAACAGACATTAAATCTTTTACAGTCATGTTTTTTCCTCCTGCCAATAGCATGAACAGGGCGGGACAGAAATATGTACAAGACCGTTTATGACCTTGCTCTGTCTGAATTCCAAAACGAGCGGGAGAACAGAATAATAATTGCATATATTTCTAATCTTCCTGCGAGCATCAATGCAGCAGCATATAATTTGCCTGGAGCGGAAAAAATACTGAAGTTTCCGCCCGTGATAGCACCAAATGCAGTGCCGTTATTAGTGATACAGGCTAGGACTGTGGAAAAAGTAGTTTCCATATCTTGATTCTCCAGCGCTAAAATCAGCGAGGAAAATATAAATACAGCAAAATACATCAGCATAAATACAGTAACCGAAGCCGCTGTTGCCGCACTGACCGGTTTTCCTTGAATCATGATAGGTTTTACGGCTCTGGGATGAATTCGCTTGTAAATACCGCGCAGGATAATTTTGAAATAGATGATGAAACGCAGTACTTTGATGGAACCACTGGTGGAGTTGCCGCAGCCGCCGATCAACACTAAAATCAGCAGTACCATCTTGCAGGTAGTAGGCCAAAGGTTGATATCGTCAACTTCATATCCCGAAGTTGCACCAAAGGCGGTTGCCTGTGCGAAAGCATCGCCAAAAGCGCCGAAAAATGAACTGTGATTTCCGCTTCCATATAGGACAAGTGCCATGAGCATAGCGCCGCCTGTGAGCAGTCCCAAATACGTTTTGATTTCTACATTGTTAAACGCTTTTTTCCATTTTCTGCTGTACAAATAGAAGTACATCATGAAATTCACAGAACCTGCCAGTGAAAACACAGTGAAAACTGCTTTTACATAGGCACTTGTCAGTACGGAGGTATCTTCTGCGCTGAGAAGCCCTGCTGTACTGATTGTGGACATGGTATTAATCAGAGCGTGAAACGGGTCTAGTCCGCTTGGAAGCAGAAGCAGAAATTCAACTAGCGTCAGCGCAATATAGATTTTATAGGTTAGCGCTGCGGTATCGCTGATTCTGGCAGACATTTTTTCAAGATCTGGTCCAGGGACTTCGGCGGCTGCCATCTTTTGTCCTTGGACGCCAAGTACAGGGAACAGTGATATGGTCAGAAGCAGCAGCCCCATGCCGCCCAGCCAGTTGGAAATGGCTTTCCAAAGCAGTAGGGAACGAGGCATTTTCGCTGTATTGACAACCCAGGCGCCGGTGGTGGTCCACCCGGAAACAGATTCAAAAATGCTGTCCACAAGTGTATAGCCGCTGTTTGACATAAAGTAAGGGATTGTGCCGATCAGACAGACGACGAACCAGCAGAGAAAGGCGACAAAAAAACTCTCTCTGGATTTGATGCGCAGAGTGTAATATTTTAAATGACGGTAAATAAACGTGCCGAAGCCGATGCAGCAGACGGCAGGAAAAAACAGCGCTGAAGCAGACTGATATTCCGTAAGATAAACACCGTAAACCATAGGCACCAGCATGGCAGTGCCTTCAAAGAGCAGCACGACGGCAATTGTTTTTAAAATTACTCGAAAATTGTATGTCATAATGAAATCCTTTGTCCTAAATGTTTTTCCACAAATGGTTTCTGCTTATGCTTTGTTGGAATTCCAGTAGTGGGGCGAAAGCAACATGAAAAAGGTAAATAGTTCCAACCTTCCGGCAATCATCAAAAGTGACAGAATGACTTTTGAGAAGTCACTGAATATGGAGAAATTCATGGAAGGTCCGATCAGGTTAAAGCCTGGTCCGATATTTCCCACACAGGTCAGCACGGAGGAAATCGTTGTCATCAGATCAAAGCCGTTGAGGGAAATGACCATAGCGCCTGCAAACACGACAAAAATATAAAAGAAGACGAAATTTGCAATGCCAGTTGCCACATCTGCCGGAATTTCTCGTTTATTCAAAGTAACCGTAACGACTCTTGACGGGTGTAGTTTCATTGATACACCGCGACGAATCAGTTTTAGAGAAACCAGAATGCGGATGATTTTTACGCCGCCGCCAGTGGACGACGAGCAGGCGCCGGTCAGCATCAGCAGAAAAATCAGCATCCTGCTGAATGTTGGCCAGATATCATAATCTGTCGTGGCATAGCCGGTTGTCGTAATGATGGATGCAACCTGGAAGGCGGAATCTCGAATACAATCTCCTGTGTTCTGGTAAATGCCGCTGCGAAGCAGATTTAGTACGATCAAAGCGGTGACGCCGCCGATCAACAGCAAATAAATTCGAAGTTCGGAATCCTGAAATGCTTTTTTTAAACCGTGTCTTGCCATAATAAAGTAAAGGTTAAAGTTGATGCCGCAAAGTACCATAAAAAGGATAATCACCCACTGTATGTATGGACTTGTGAACGCAGCGACACTGTTGTTATAAGTCGAGAAACCACCGGTGCCTACTGTACCGAAGGTGTGTATTAATGCATCATAAAAGGTCATGCCGCCCAAAAGGAGCAGTAAGGTTTCTACGGCGGTAAAAACCAGGTAAATCAAGTATAGGTTTTTAGCAGTATCAGAAAATCTCGGAGAGATTTTATCTAAAGTTGGTCCTGGTGTTTCTGCGCTGGCAATGAGTTGACCACCGACACCGATGGAAGGAAGCAGTGCCATCGCAAAGACGATGATTCCCATACCGCCCAGCCAGTGGGTAAAAGAACGCCAAAAAAGGATGGACTTGGGTAGTGCTTCAATATCGGTTAGAATAGAGGAACCAGTGGTAGAAAAACCGGAACAGATTTCAAAAAACGCGTCTATATAAGTAGTGGAACCGGATAACCACAGCGGCATAGCGCCGATGAGGGAGGCTACCAGCCAGCAAAGAGAAACAATAAGAAACCCATCTCTGGATTTTGGACGAATCAGAGAAGGGCGGAATGTCTTTATTAAAATCAGTCCCAGCAGAAGGCAAGGGATCAGGACGAGCAGAAAGCTTTCTGCTGCAGCAGTTTCCTGGTAGAAAAAAGCGCAAGCAAGGGCAGGGAGAAAACCGATGCCCAGCACCAGAAGAAGCATCCCCATCATTCGCACTACACTGTTAAAATTTACAGTCATGGTGTACTCCTAATTTTTGTTCTTTAAAAGTTTTTCAAGATCGCCGATTTCCGACAGCAGGCTTAAAATGATGACCCTGTCGTTCCATCTGATGACGGTATCTCCGTTTGGAATGATGACGTCTTGTCCTCGGTGGATGGCCGCAATCAAAACGCCGTCAGGCAAATCTAGCTTATGCAGTGGAATATCAATCATTTTCATATGAGAATGCGCCACAATTTCCATAATTTCTGCCTGTCCTTGAATCAGCAGGGAGGAGATGATTTTTTTGGAACCCTGAATAAAACGCAAGATGTTGCTTGCAGTAATGTCTAACGGATTCAGCACCATATCTACGCCCATTCGCTCAATCAAGTCTTTATAGCTTTCGTGGCTGACTTTAGAAATGACATCTTCAATGCCGTGCTGCTTTGCAGTCAGCGCCAGCAGCAGATTTTCTTCGTCATAGCCCGTTGCGGTTACAAACGCATCCATTTCGTTCATGTTTTCTTCTTCCAGCAGCGGAATGTCTGTGCCGTCGCTATGGAGAACCATGACGTTATTGAGATGGGTGGAGAGATAGCGGCAGCGCTCCATATTTTTTTCCACCAGTTTTACTGCAACGCCAAATTCAGAAAGTTTTTCGGCGAGATAAAAACCGGTTTTTCCGCCGCCGATAATCATGACTTTCTGTAGATTTGTGTATTTTCCTTTTTCATGTACTTTTTTGTTCAGGTCGATAATCTGGTCTTTTTCGCCGATGACATAGAGATAGTCTCGTTCGCGGATTTCATCATCGCCGTGGGGAATGATGACTTTACCATTTCTGGAAATGGCGGCAATCAGCATATTGGGCATGACTTCGCGCACTTCTGGAATGGAAAGACCGATCAGTTTATTGAATTTTTTGGCAGGAAATTCTATCAGAGAAATTTTGCCGCTGGTGAAAATACCATTACTCAGTGTGTATTTTTCTGCAAGATATTTATAAATTTCCAGTGTGATGGAAAGGTCTGGGTTGACGATGGAGTCAATACCCAGGCTTTCTTTAATAAAGCCGAACTGGTTCATGTGTTCTGGATCTCTGACTCTTGCGATGACACGTCTGCAGCCTAGTTTCTTTGCAAAGGAGGCGATCACCATATTGGTTTCGTCGTTATCGGTTGCAGCTAGAAGATAGTGGAAGTGTTTGATATCGATATTTTTTAGGACACTGCAGTCTCTGGCATCTGCGTTGATGGTCATGACGTCAAGCTGTTGTGACAGTTTCTGCAGTACATCGTTATTTTTATCTATAATTGTAATTGCATAATCTCCGCCGAGCAGCGCTTCTGCAACACGGAAGCTCAGTTTGCCGGCGCCGACGATTGCTACATTCATCATAATACTTGTCCTCTTATGTTCTACTATATTTTGTCCTAATGAAGCAGGCTATGCCTGTATGCGTAACTTCTATTGTAATTCAAACGGTTTTAATTTGCAAGAGTGAAATGAAAGAATCCGTATATTGTATGGGACAATGGATTCTTCGCATAAAATGCAAGATTTCTACCAAAAGTTGTGCAAATTCGCTGGAAAGAAATCAATGTGCACAACTTCGGTGCATGCAGCAGTGCTGCGGTTGTGCAAATCAGTCGAATGTATGGTAATTTGCACAACTTTATAGTGTGGCTGCGATTAGAAGTTGTGTAAATTCACTGGAAAGAAATCAATGTGCACAACTTCGGTGCATGCAGCAGTGCTGCAGTTGTGCAAACCAGTTGAATGTATGGCAATTTGCACAACTTTACAGTGTGGCTGCGATTAGAAGTTGTGCAAATTCGCTGAAAAGAAATCAAAGTGCATAACTTCAGAGCATGCAGCAGTGCTGCGGTTGTGCAAACCAGTCGAATGTATGGCAATTTGCACAACCTTACGATGCGTCATTAATATGAAAAAATGAAATATATAGATTTTTAAGAAAGTGTTTACTGTTTTTGTCATTTTAAGTTTTTCCCCTAGAAGTTACATATTTTTCCCCTGGGAGTTCCTTTTCATTTTTTTGAAATATGATAAACTAATAGATAGATATTATTAAAATGAAAAGAAATGGAACGCAGTAATGATAATGACAGAGGAAGAATTGGCAGCGCGTAGAGCGCTGCTTTGTGAGAAGTATGACAATGTTGTGCGATTGACGTATCATTTTGGTGTTTTGGACAGAGATAGGGATGACGTGGTGCAGGAAGTTTTTATTGCAGCATACACCCATCTCCACCAACTCCGAAATATGGAAAGCATAGACTCGTGGTTATACAAAATTACGATGCACTGTGCC
>CANBFZ010000101.1 GCA_947367725.1 uncultured Eubacterium sp. | reverse complement strand
CTGCCGGATTCACATATCTGAGTTTTGATAAATAGCACAGTTTATCGATAATGACCACAGTATTTCAACCTCAATTCCTATGCCTCATGCAGATGTTTCTGCACCAAGCTTCTTACTTCTGTTCCGCATCAGTTTCTTCGTCTTTTCTCCACTTGCTTCGTTCGTAGAACCGCCCCATGAAGAACGCCAAAATGCCTACACCGATGCCGGTCTGTACACAGAAAATCAGACTTTCAATTTCGCCGGGAATTTCTCCGCCCAGATAGGACTCTAAAATCGGCGTAAACCACGGCTTATACGCCTCACCTTGGATTTCTTCTACCATCTGGCTGCCCGCATCGTCGGAACCGCCGAATTCTGCGCCTTTCAGTGCAAAAAACGGAATCACTGCAATCAGAACCGCCAAAATCAGTAATAAAACGACCAGCCCTTTTCTCGACTTTTTCTTTTCCATATTATTTGTCCTCCCTGATAAATCCGATTGCCCGAAGTTCCGGTTTTGCAAAAGATTCCAGTCCGATCACAATCAGCACCGTGAGAATCCCTTCCACAATGGCAAGGGGTACTTGGGTCGTAGCAAAAATGCCCAGGAACTTGATCAGCGAAGCCATCATACCGCCTACTTCCGACGGATATGCCATAGACAGCTGTATGCTGGTCATGCAGTATGTAACCAGATCCCCCAAAGAGGCTGCCAAAAATACCGAAACCAGCTTGCTGATCTTTAGTTTTTGACAAAGCTTATAAATCCCAAAAGAAACAAACGGTCCTGCGATTGCCATAGAAAATGTGTTCGCCCCCAGGGTGGTCAGTCCACCATGGGCGAGAAGAATCGCCTGAAACAGAAGCACAATAATGCCCAGCACGCTGACAGAAGCAGGTCCAAACAGAATCGCCCCAAGACCAGTGCCCGTCATATGCGAGCAGCTGCCCGTCACCGACGGAATCTTCAGGGAAGAAATTACAAAAATGAACGCACCAGCCATCGCCAGTACAGTGATTACCTTTCGGTTTTCGTTCAGTGTGTTTTTAATGGAGATAAATCCCCAAACGACAAAGGGAATACAAACGACACCCCAAAGCAGGCTGTGTCCTGCCGGTAAATATCCCTCCATAATGTGCATGGCACTTGCGGTCGGTACAACGCCAAATACAAGCGTCAGTGCGGTTACAATTGATAAAACTAACTTTTGCCTTTTTGTCATGTTGACTCCTTTCAATGTTTAACAAAAATGCATGTGTTTTTCCAAGAAAAAAACCTGTCCAAACGGACAGGTGATTCACAGAAAAAAGACCCTGGCGCAGCTTCCTCCACGAATGCCGCTCCGGCTCTTACACATGTTCACACCTGGTTATCGTTCGTAACTCCAGCGTAAATTGGCTGTATTCTGGTAGTTCTTCTGACTTAGACCTCTTTGCCGTCACCTTGCCTTCCCAGTTGCCCAGTGGCTATGTTAAAGTGCGGCTCCGTCCTTACAGCGGCGTGACCGTGCAAGACTCTCACTTGCTTCTCTTTTAACCCCTTCTTGGGGACCTTCCTACATTCAATTGTTCTTTTATTTTACTACAGCTGCCTGCGTCTTGTCAAGGCAATCCTGCCCGCGTCAAGTGAGTCAAAACCGTACGACGTTGACTTTAGGTCAATCTACCCTGTGCCCTCTCCGCAGATTCAGAGTATTATCACCCGTGTACACTGTTTCTAAATCAATCAAAATGGAGGTATCGTTTTATGAAATTGAAAGATTTAAACAAAGTCGAAATGGGCAAACGCATTCGCATCTGCAGAGAAAATCTGGGCTATAGTCAAGAGAAGCTTGCGATGCCGTTAGACATTACACCCAAATTTATCAAAGACATCGAAAGTGGTGGAAAAGGACTTTCTCTACAAAACTTCACCCATCTGATTCAAGTTCTGCAAGTCTCTGGTAACTACCTGCTGCTGGGAGAGATCGACAGCGGGCAGCCCAAACTCATCTGCGAAGTCCGTTATTACATAAAATAGTGCGAAAACGCGCCGCCCATACCGAACATCCTGTTTGCGTTTTAAAGCGCCGCCACCATGACCGTCAGATCATCTCGCTCCCGCAGGCCGTATTTTTCTGCCGCCTTGTTGACAATCAGTTCCGCCACAGTGCCAGGATCCCGTGTGCCGATCTGCCCGAGCCGCTCTCTCAGCCACTGGCACTCTGGATCTTTTCGATCGCAATCGGTCACGCCGTCAGACACCATAATCAGCAGATCCCCTTTTTTCAGGCGGACATCAATATACTCAAGACGCAGCCCGTCGACAATCCCCGCCGGCGGTGCAGGTCGTTTTAACATAGCAACCTTACCTTCGTGTTTTACAAAAGTGGACGCCGCCCCCATTTTATAAATCTGCGTCCGCCCAGTTTCTTGATCAATGATTGCCAAATCTACCGTCGCAAACATATCCCCGCTGCTTTCCGTCATAAGGATGCCGTTGACTGTCTTGACCGCTAAATCCACATCAAAACCCGCCTCTAACAACTGCGACAATGTAGTGACGACCATTTTGCTTTCCGCTGCGGCAAGGCTGCCTTTTCCCATGCCGTCACTGATGACAATGGCCTGTTTATTCTTCCCAAAGGAAAACGATAAACTGCTGTCCCCTGAAATCGCATCAAAGGCATAAGAGGCTTCGCCAACAGGCACCGACTGCCGGCGCACGCGCTGTCTGCCCTGTAATCCTTGCCCTTGCAGATCTCGTAAAATTCCGTCCACCGTTCTTGCCATTCCGGCAAACTGGCAAGATACCAGTTGTCTGCTGCCCATATCGCCAGCATACATTTTGCTCAATGCAGAAAAAACCTGTTTTTTCTTTCGTAAATCTCCTTTGATGGCAGTCAGATGCAAATCTGCTTCACTGACTGTTTCCGGCATCAGCCGTTCTTCTCCTGCACACCAGCATTTCATCAGCAGGTTCTGCGGAACCGCCATAAACAATGCCGCTGCCGGCGCAGCGCTAAACACCATTTCAGTTCCAAAGGCGGCGGTTGCAAGAAACATCACCATGGACAAAATTCCTTTCCGGTACTTTCCATCCACCAATCCTGCTAAAAACCAAGAGAGCACCGTGGCCAGCATGATGGAAACAAAGAAATCTGCTGCCGCAATCCCCTGACATCTGCAAAATACTGCCTCTGCCGCTGCCGCTGCAAGCGCTGCTTCCGTCCCTTTGCAGTACTGAATGATCAGTACAGTCAAAATCCACAGACACCCTGTCAGCACTGCCTGCTCCAGCGCACCGATGCAAGATACGACCAGAATCATCAGCGCCAGACCTGCTTTTTCTGCTGAAATCCCCTGCTGTTCCTTTCCCACAAAGACCATTTTGGCGGTAGTATTAAAGACCCGTATGTACACCACCACCGCTAGGGCTTCCTGCACTAGCATTTTTACGTCCAGCAGATAAAGCAGATGGGAAGCAGCATAGTAAAGGCAGTTGCATACCACCACAGCTGCCACAGTCACTGCCGTCCGCTGATTGATGGAAAATCGCTGCCTGTGGAAAAACAGGAAAAAAATACCGCAGAACACCATCGCCATCATGTCTCCGTAAAAGTCGCCGTTGACGCCGCCTACACTGAGCATGGCGGCTGCCAGTATTGGAACCAGATAGATGTATACCGTAGAAACCGCTACCATCACTGTGATGAAAGCTGCCGCCGCCGGAAACGTCCCCCCAAATAAACTGATTCTCCCAAGAAAAAAAGCCACTGTCAAAGTGGCAAAAATAGTCTTTCCATGAATCTGATTTCCTATAAATTCCATAATTTTTCCCCTTTGCTTCCTTTGATAATGACAGGATACCACAAATGCAGTGCCGGAAGCTGTCGAAGGCAGATGTCGAAGAAAAACTTTTCAATTTCAATCGGTGTAAACCATTTTATCGGATGCCGTAAAACACTTTGGCATTTTCACAGGTCACACGGGCAGCCTCTTCATAGGAAATCCCTTTTAGTACGGCAACTCTGCGCGCCGTGTGTTCCACATAGGGGCTTTTGTTGGGACGTCCGCGGAAAGGCTCTGGGGTCAGGTATGGCGCGTCCGTCTCCACCAGCAGGAATTCCAGCGGAATTTCTTTCACCACTTCCTGGGTCTTCCGGTTGTTTTTAAAGGTGACCGGCCCGCAGACAGACAAGGTAGCCCCCAGCTTCACATACTGCCGTGCCAACTCTTTGCTGCCAGAGAAACAGTGCAGCAGCACTCTGCTGTCAGAAAGCATTTCACCGTCTGGCCCTTTTCTCTTTGGAAACCAGTTCTGTCTCTCAGCGGAAAAAGCGCCTTCTTCTTTCAAAATATCCATAGTTTCCTGGTCTGCTTCTCTGCTGTGAATGACAATGGGCATCTTCAATTCATTGGCAAGCTGAATCTGCCTTCTAAACCAATAGCGCTGCACATCCCGCGCAGAAAGATCATAGTGAAAGTCCAAACCGATCTCACCGATGGCCTGCACTTTTTCTTTTTTTGCAAGACCACGAATCAGTTCCAGGGTCATGTCGTCTAGCTGTTTCGCATCATGGGGATGAAAGCCCACTGCTGCATAGCACCACGGCTTTGCCTGTGCATGCTTTACCGCAAGCGCTGAACTTGCAAGATCAAAGCCTACATCCATGACATAGGACACCTGGGACGTTTCGATTTCGTCCATCAGCGTCTGCACGTCCTGCGCACTGTATTTTTCGTTGTTCAAATGTGTATGTGAATCAAATAACATCGGGTGGGTCCTCTCTTCCATCTAAAACAGCATTCATCTATCTTTATTTTATCATCCCTGCTGCATATTTTCCAGCAAAAGTTATCATTTGATCCCTTTTGGTAAATACTTTTTCAAACATGCAAAAACAAGACTGCCAGGAAATCATGTCCTGACAGCCTTGCTGTATGAGAATGGATCTATGTTCTGCTCTTGCTGTTATACTTTATCTCTTTCGTATTCTAGGATACTGCCGCGCTTTGTGAATTCAAATTCATATTCATAGCCATCCTTGTAGGCTTCTGCCTCATAGACGTATCTGCCATCGTCTCTGTCTAGCTTTACATAGATGATAATAGCGCCTGGCACTTCCGCTCTGATCTTGGAGCGAATGGTACTTTTGCTGACTGCACCTGCCTTGGATGCTGCATATCTGGACCCTTCATAATCTTTATCTTTTTCCAGGATTCTGCCGCTGGCTGCCGTCATTTCAATGGAATATACATAATTGCCTTTGACCGCTTTTCCCTTGTAGATTCTGCGTCCATCATCTCTGGTCAGGTGTACATACTTAATCGTCGCACCTTTCGGCAATTCTTCTTTGAAAATACGCTTCGCTTGACTCCAGGAGATTTTAGACGACGCATTTGCGTCAGATAATCCCATCGTACCAGTATAGGCAAACGATGCTGCCACCATAGATACCGCCAATAGACCTGCGATCCATAATCTTCCCGCTCTGTTCTTTGTCATCATACTTTCCTCCTCCATAAATACGCTTTGCTTTGATAGTCGTATCATACCCGGAAAACATGAAAAGAAAATGAAAAAAGAAATCTTTTCCAAAAATTTTTTTCATACGAAAGTTGGCTACCCCGATTCTTTTCAAATGAAAAGTTCTGCATTTTGAAGCTAAAAAGAAGGAGTATACGAGGTATGCGCTGAAATATACGAAGCTATCGAATCATCGATATTTCCTATATTACAAAAAACAGGACGTATCGCCTGCTGCAAAACGCCCTGTTTCTTTCCATCTGTTATCTCAAATAAGCTTTCAGCTCGTCCACCTTGTCAAGCCGTTCCCAAGGAAGTGCCACATCTTTTCTGCCGAAATGACCGTATGCAGCGGTCTGCTTATAAATTGGTCTGCGCAGATCCAGATCGCGAATGATGGCGGCTGGTCTCATGTCAAAATGCTTATTTACAATCTCTGCAATTTCTTCATCTGCCAGTTTCCCAGTTCCAAAGGTGTCTACCATAATAGAAACTGGTTTCGCCACGCCAATTGCATACGCCAGCTGAATTTCACATTTGTCTGCAAGGCCTGCCGCAACGACATGCTTTGCCGCATATCTGGCCGCATAAGACGCGGAACGGTCCACCTTTGTAGGGTCTTTACCGGAAAATGCACCGCCGCCGTGACGTGCATAACCACCGTAAGAATCCACGATAATCTTTCTGCCGGTCAGACCGGAGTCACCGTGCGGTCCGCCGATGACAAATCTTCCCGTCGGATTTACATAATACTTGGTTTCATCATCGAGCAATTCTGCCGGGATAATCGGCTGTATCACTTTCTCGATTAAATCTTTTCGGATCTGTTCCTGGGTTGCTTCAGGATCGTGCTGCGTAGAAATCAAGACTGTATCAATCCGCTTTACCTGATTTCCGTCGTATTCCACAGTAACCTGTGTTTTACCGTCTGGACGCAAATAGGCAAGTGTGCCGTCCTTTCTGACGCGGGTCAGCTGCAGTGCAAGCTCATGCGCCATCTGAATCGGCATCGGCATATATTCCGGGGTTTCGTTGCAGGCATAGCCAAACATAATTCCCTGGTCTCCTGCACCGATGGTATCAATCTGATCATCCAGAACGCCTTCCTTGTATTCCAGCGCCTTATCAACACCCATCGCAATGTCACCGGACTGCTCATCAATGGCAGTCAGCACTGCACAGGTATTTCCGTCAAAGCCGTATTTGGCTCTGTCATAGCCAATGTCTACAATCACATTCCGAACAATCTTTGGAATATC
>CANBFZ010000100.1 GCA_947367725.1 uncultured Eubacterium sp. | reverse complement strand
GTTATATTTCAGAGAACTTCTGGCAATGGCTCGAATCTCTGCACTGGTTTCTCTTACAATTAAATGGTTCATATCCAAACTCCTTATTTAAAAACTACTAAAAATATTATATAATATCCCTGGAAGAAATACAATTAAAATCGGAGAATTCTCATGAAAAAAACTTTAATCCTCACCTCTCACATAGAGCACTTTGATCGTCTTCTGCTTGATCTTTCCTCGTTTGAAACCATTATCTGCGCCGACGGTGGTCTACTTTTTGCACAAAAATTGGGGCTCTCTCCAGATTATCTCATCGGGGACTACGACTCTATGACCCAGCCTTGTGGCAACGTCATCAAGCTGCCCATGGAAAAAGATATGACCGACAGTGAAGCAGCTATTGATCTGGCAGTTTCTAAAGGACTGACAAATATTACAGTGCTAGGCGGTCTGGGCGGACGCTTTGATCATACCATGGGCAACATTGGCATGCTTGCAAAGTACTGCGGCAAACTTTCACATCTTGCCTTGGCAGATGGTCAAAATTATATCTTTATGGTGTCGCCAGGTACTTATACCATACCCAAAAATCGATATCCTTATTTAGGGATTATCAGTTATGGGGCTGCCGCCCAACAGGTCACGCTGCGCGGCGTCAAATATCCATTGACGCACCACCATCTTACCAATGAAACGACCCTTGGGGTCAGCAACGAAATCATGGCAGATGCTGCCACTGTTTCTTTCACCGAAGGCAGACTGCTCATCGTGCTGTCCAGAGACATCCATGACTAAATCCACGCTTCTGGGATAATCGCCTCTCAGTACAGATGCTTCCCTTTGATTTGCGATTTTACAAACAATCTGAAAGCGGACGCGTCTCTACCCTCTTGACAAAAAACGAAAATCATACTATTCTAAAGAAAGCTAGGGGAGCTTTTGCTGAGAACAGGCTGCTATGTGCTGTAAAGTACAAGATGCATGCCGGACCCTCAACACCTGATGCGGGTAATCCTGCCGTAGGGAAGCATGTTTTACGCACATATTTGATATGCTGTGCAGTTCCCCTCCAGTCAATCAAACGATGGAGGTATTTTTTATGTTTGAAAATCTACAAGGATTCTTTGAATCCACCCTTGGGCATGTCATCATCATTGCCATTATTATCGTCTTTTTTGTGTTGATTCTGATTCCGTCTAAAGAAGAACGAGAAAACAAGTCCTCAAAACCGGATACAAAAGCACTGACCATTTCCGCCCTTCTCGCCGCGCTAGCGTTGGGACTTGGTCAGCTCAAACTCTTTGAAATGCCCTTTGGAGGCACAGTAACCGTATTCTCTATGCTGCCCCTTGCCCTTTGCGGCTATTTTTTAGGGACACGGCGCGGCGTCATCTGCGGTTTTGTCGTAGGGCTTCTGAATCTGCTCTTTAACCCTTATGTGATTCATCCGGTACAGCTGCTGGTGGATTACCCCTTTGCATTTGGTGCGCTGGGGCTTGCCGGTGTATGGAAAGACAAGCCAAAAGGTCTCGCCAAGGGCTATTTGCTGGGTTTGTTTGCCCGCTATATCTGCGCCGTCCTTTCCGGTATCGTATTTTTCGCAAGTTATGCCCCCCAAGGATTCAATGCAGTCACCTGGTCCCTCTGGTACAATTTTACTTATCTAGCCGCAGAAGGAATCCTGACTTTGATTATTATTTCACTTTCTCCTGTAAAGAACGCGTTTGAAGGGTTGAAAAAACGTCTGTAAAATGTTATATTATTAACAAGGACTATTTTTGATGAGAAAAAGGAGAAGCAACATGTACGAAAACATCAAATACGAGATAAAAGAAAATATTGCTTACGTGACCATCAACAGACCAAAAGCAATGAATGCACTGAATATGGATGTACTTTCCGAACTTTACGATGCATTTACAAAGATTGAGACAGATCGTGACGTTTTTGCTGTCATTCTCACCGGTGAAGGCAAAGCCTTTGTTGCTGGTGCTGATATTGCGCAGATGCATCAGCTCACTGCCCTGGAAGGTCGTCAGATGATGATCATGGGTCACAAAGTCATGAACCTGATTGAAAACATCGAAAAACCAGTGATCGCTGCCGTAAACGGCTTTGCACTGGGCGGCGGCTGTGAACTTGCGATGGCATGTGACATCAGAATCGCATCAGAAAAAGCAAAATTCGGTCAGCCGGAAGTTGGTCTGGGCATTATCCCAGGATTTGGTGGAACCCAGAGATTGGCAAGACTGGTTGGAAAAGGCATGGCAAAATATCTGATTATGACCGCTGAAATGATTCCTGCAGCAGAAGCTTACAGAATCGGTCTTGTCGAAAAAATTGCCGCCCCAGAAGCGCTTCTGGAAGAGGCAGAAAAGATTGCAAAAACCATTGCTTCCAAAGCACCGATCGCCATTGCAACAGCAAAAACTGCCATCAACAATGGCTATGATATGGATATGAAGTCCGCAAGCAAATTTGAAATCGAAACGTTCACAGCAGCGTTCGGTTCTGAAGATAAAACAGAAGGCATGGCTGCATTCCTGGAAAAAAGAGCACCAGAATTCAAAAATAAATAAAGCAGGGTTACATCAAAAAAGCTGCCTCTACGGCAGCTTTTTATGTTCCTCGTTCCATCATTGGAAATTTCGATCACTGTGCTTAAGATTCCGTTTTACGCTTGCAACGCACTTTTTTGCCTAGTTAAAACTAACATCAATGTATAAAACCCGCTGACTGCAAGCGGCAGATAAAAACTGATGCTTCTTGAAAGAACCATAGCCCCTGGCAAAAGTCCGCTTGTAAACAACGTCCCAAACAAGATGGAAAAAGCCCCTTCACTGACGCCCATCGCACCGGGCAGTGGCAGTGCAGACACTGACGCAAAAAGTACAGCCTGCAAAAGTATCATAGTAACAGCAGAACAGTCTGAAAGTCCCAGACTCAAGTAAACCCAATATGGCACACTATGCATTGCAAGCATCTGGATCGTTGTAATCATGATTGTTTTTATCAAGACGGTCTTATTTTCTTTCAGAGAAGCCGCACACTGCTGATATTCCTGCAATGCATCAAAGAGCATCGTTTCCAGCTTCTCTCCTTTTTTACCACTGCATCTCTTTACAATGTTTACCAGAAACCCAGCCATATGTTCTGCCAACTTTCTATAAAAAATAGCACATAACAGTGCCGCCATGGCGACTGCATTGATTCCAATTCCTATAAAAAGTAAAAATCGCAGATTTCCCATTGTCGCAGAAAGTGTTTTCTGCACTGCAAAAAAACCAACAACAGCCAGCGTAATCGTAACAATCTGATAACTAAGCAATTCTACAAGCAGCGCCAACGTTCCGTGAGACAATTTTACGCGATCTTTATGCATAAAGTAAAGCTGAATTGGCTGTCCACCGGAAGCTGACGGCGTAACAGAGCTTCCAAAGAATCCTGTCATGGCATATTTCACACCAGAGCACACACGAACCTGTGGTTGGAACAGTCGCAGACACCGCCCCAGATTCAATCCCTCACAGAAAAGAAAGACACCCATTGCACAAACAGCTGGCAGCAGATATCTATAATCTGCGCCAGAAATCGCGGACAAGATTTGTGACGGCTGTGTCTCTCGAATGATCATGTAATAAGTCAGCAGGCACAGGAGCAGAAAAATTCCTCCGTTGCCGCCTACTTTCAGTATTCTTTCTTTCATCTTCTCTCCATTTCTGCAATGGTTTTAAACTGGTATCCGTCTTCTATCCAGACAGGAATGGTCTGTTCCAAGGTCTTTATCATGCGCAGCGGCGCCTCCTTTTGCACCGGTCCATCTCCTCTTCCATCATGCAGACAGATGATACTGCCATTTTCAGCTTTCTTTAGCAGTATGTACTGCATTTTTTCAATATCTGTATCTTCCTTCCAGTCCTCTGCCATCACATCCCACAGCACTTTTTTTAAGCCGTACGCGTTCATTTGCCAAAGGGTAAACCAGTTGACATGTCCCCAAGGCGGTCTATAATACTGCACTGCTATACCTAAATCTTCCATAATTTCAAGACTCTTCGCAAAATCCCATCTGGTATAGGAAGGGGTTTGTATCATCGCACTTTTATGCTGCAGAGAATGCAGTCCGATGGTATGTCCCTCTTGTTCCATCCGCAGCACCAAATGTGGATATTCTGCTGCAAAAGCGCCAACCACAAAAAAAGTAGCTTTTATCTCATACTGCTTTAGAAGGTCCAGCAGCTTTTCTGTATAAACAGGATGCGGTCCATCATCAAACGTCAAATACAGCACTTTTTCCTGTCCTTTGTTCAATCCATACGATCCTGCACCATATGCTTTTTTACGGCGATTCCTTTGCTGCAATTTTCCTGCCTGTGATGGCACATAGCTATAAGCCGCTGCCGCTGCTGTTAAAGCAAGGGCAGCTTTTTTCCAACATTTCTTTGTCATGCGATAAACTCCTTACAAAATTCACGGCTCATCAATTCCATATTTTCTTTCATGATTTGGAGCAGTTTTTCATCTCCGATCAGGCTCAAAATATCGGCTGCCTCGTCTGCATGTATATCCCACAACACTCTACCAATATTATGCCCTTCTATATATTTTGCATTACCGAATTCTTGTTCTAAAAATGGTTTGATGATATAAAGCGGCGTTCTTGTCGCAATAGCTTCAAAGGTCGTAATCCCGCCGGCTTTCGTTACAAGCAGATCTGCCCGCTGCATATACTTGGCAACCTGATCCGTATAACCAATGACTTCGATCTCCGGAAATTTTTTAGAAAGCGTCTTGTACAGTTTTTCATTTTTCCCAGTGATGACCGTCACCTTGACCTGCTTGCAATGCGCCAATTTCTGCAGGAAATCCTCGGATGAAGGAATGAGTCCCAAACCTCCACCCATAATGAGAATTTCTTTGCGAGAGGAATTCTTTTCCCGACAGCTTTCATGAAAGCATTGTCTGACAGGAATTCCGGTTACTGCAATTTTATCTGCGCTGACCCCTTTGGAGCAGAGCGCATTTTTTGTTGCAATATCACCGACAAAATACTGGTCTGTACCTGGTGCAATCCATTCTTCGTGCGCTGTAATGTCAGTGATGCAGGTATATAGTGGAATCTGGCATCGCCGCATACGTTTATACGAAGATATATACTGGGAACAGACCGGAAACACTACCACAATGGCATCTGCCTTCTGCTTGGCGATCAGTCTATCTATTTTTCTGGCAAAGGTTAGCCTCAGCGGCACCCCGCTATTTTTTCCTGCTGCTTTGTTCAATGTGTTATAAAGCCCTGCGCAGCGGCTGACCATAAAGTTAAATCCTTTGTAAATTCCTTTGCTGAGCGTCGGAAACATATAGTCTATGAAGTCAACGATGGTTATATTATGTTCTGGATTTTCTATTAAAAGCTGTTCTTTGACTGCTTCGGCAGCTTTGATATGTCCCATGCCGAACTTACCTGTTAAAATTAGAATGTTCATAGATGTATACCCCTTTTGATTTAGTACACTCTCATCATACAATACAAATCTTAACAGCAGATAAATCCAGGATTAAGATTTCCCAATGTTTTTATTACGAAATTCTTACAGCTGGACAAGTTTGGGTTTACTAACAAGAAAAGATGGATTACAATAGATAAGGACAAATTTTTCAGATAGGACTTGATACAGATATGAATCACAAGCAACAGTATTTACAAGGTTTAAAAGACGGCACGCCTATCGCCGCCGGTTATTTTGCAGTAGGGTTTACCCTGGGCATTGCCGCAAAAGCAGTCGGCATCGACGCATGGCAGGCAGGACTGATGTCTTTTTTAATGCATGCATCAGCTGGCGAATTTGCCGTATTGACAGTCATCGCAGGACAGTCTGGATATCTGGCTATGATCATCACGCAGCTTGTTATCAACATGCGATATTTCCTTATGTCCTGCAGTATGTCACAGAAAATCCCTACGGACACATCACTGCCAAAAAGACTGCTACTGTCTTACTTTGTCACTGACGAGATTTTCGGCATTTCTGCTTCTGCAAAAGGAGAACTCAATCCCTATTACCCACTGGGGGCGGCAACAATTGCTTCACCAGGCTGGGTGCTGGGCACTATATTAGGCGCGCTAGTGGGAAACATTCTGCCTGCCAGCCTGTCAAGCGCACTCAGTGTAGCGCTTTACGGTATGTTCCTGGCTGTGGTAATTCCCGCTTCCAAAAATGATAAAACCATCGCCCTAGTGGTTCTAGCTTCTATGGCAGGCAGCTGCGCATTTACATTCCTGCCAGTGCTTTCCGAAATATCTTCAGGTACTAGAATTATTATTCTAACCCTGGTCATTGCTGCTGCGGCAGCCATCATTCGACCGGTCAAAGAAACTACATCTGATACAGCAGCAAGTGAGGAGGTGCAGCCATGAGCCTGGGTCAAAACACATACATCTACCTGCTGGTCGCAGCGCTGACGATTTATGCCATCCGCGCCCTGCCCCTGACACTGATTCAAAGGGAAATCAGCAATCCCTTTATTCGATCCTTCCTTTACTATGTGCCTTATGTCACATTAGCAGTGATGGCGGTTCCTGCCATCATCACAGCCACAAGCAGTCTGCTATCGGGGCTGGTTGCATTTGCAGTGGCCATTGCAGTGGCATGGTATTCTGGTAATCTGTTTAAAGTTGCTCTCGCTTCCTGCGCTGCCGTATATCTGGTAGAATGGCTACTTTAAAGGTATCACAGCTGTTTATGATACAAATGAAAAGGCGTATGATGCCGGTAAAAACCGGCGCCATACGCTTTTAATTTTCTCGAATGATA
>CANBFZ010000099.1 GCA_947367725.1 uncultured Eubacterium sp. | reverse complement strand
GATGTAGCCGTCGTTTTGAAGATACACTTCAATCAAGTCAGCGATTTCTTTCTCATCGTCCACTACTAAAATATGTTCCTTCATAAATTTTCTCCCCTTTTTGCAATTTGTTGTTTTCACTTTAGCATATTTGCGAAAAATTGGCAAGGGGGCGGCAGCGCAGCGTTCTGGTTACTGGTTTGCCATGGTGCGGAAGAGTTTCCGCGTAGTCATGGCGATGAGCAGGGAGACCATACCGGCAAAAACCACGACAATCCATTCACTTCCTTTACAGAAATCGAAAGCCAGCCCGTACAGCGCAGTGCCTAGTGGCTGTGCACAGATGGAAAGGGTTATGATGACTGACATCACTTTGCCGATCAGATGCTGGGGCGTCTGGTGCTGCACGAACGCCATCATCTGGACAGAAAACAGGGTAGAAAAAATCATCAGAAAGAAAAAGCAGCCGGTGATGATGAAATAATTGACCCAAGCAGAGGAAAGCAGCATCAGGCTGCACCCCATAGGGAGTATCAATAGTGCTGCGGCCACCAGGAGATTTCCTGCTTTCTGCAGCGTCAGCTTTTTTGCGCAAAGACCTGCCAAGATACCGCCTGAAAGCCCGCCCAGGGCAAAGGCGCCTTCTGAAAAGCCAAACAGCTTATTGGCAAGATCTGGTGTAAAATCTAATACTTCTGTAATTAGATAAGGGGTTGCAACTACAATCATGGCAGACAGAAACAGGTTAATCCCGCAAACGACAAGGACGACTTTGAAAATAATCGGTTTATCTTTTCGCACAAATTGCATGCTTTCCCCGAAGTCATTTTTTACGATGCGCCATATGCTGCCGCTGAAAGACTGTTTGGCATGCGGGATTTGGATGAAGATTTCCAGGATCGAGGAGAACAGAAAGCAGGCAGCGGAAATCCAAAGCAGAGGGCTTAGTCCGTAGGTACTGTAAAGGATGCCGCCCAAGACCGGTCCAATTAAAGCGGAAAAAGAGCTGATGGTATTGATGATGGAGTTTGCCTTTACATAGTTTTGTGGTTCGGTAAGTGCAGGGATGCTGGCTTGCACCGACGGCTGGTAGGCGCCGGCAATTCCGTAAAGCAGCATCATGGTAACGGTAAGTAGCGGAATCAAATCGATTTTGCCAAGAAGCAGACCGAACCCTGCAATCAGAATTGCGGTAAAAAGATCCAGGGCTACCATGATATTTCGTTTATGGATTCTGTCTGCAATGATGCCGCCGATGGGAGACAGCAGAATAGACGGGATAAAAGAAACTGCCGTAATAGTGCCAAACAGTGCTGATGAACCGGTTTGATTCAGCAGATACAAAGGCAGTGCAAATCGAATGATGGCGTTGCCAAAGAGAGAAATAATCTGACCGATGACGACAAGCGTGAAATCTTTTGAAAATAGTTTGTGATGCATATGTTTTCCCCTTTTGTTTGAAAGTTTGTAGTTATTTTTTGCAGTTGTTGTAAATGGTAGTCAGTTCCCGCAGCCGATCCAGCATTTCTTCATCTAAGATATCAATGCCGAAGCCTTGCAGCATCTGATTGAGAATCATGAATTTGCTGCAGGTTTCTTCCGGTGTATTATGGAAGATCATCGGATTGGTCCAGACATTGGCGACGAGAATGATCAGTTCGGCTAGCTGCTGCGGATAGTCGGTCTTGATGGTGCCGTCGGCAATCCCTTGTTCGATAATCGGCAGAATATAGTTGGGCGCAACCATGTTGATGGTATCATCGATCAAGAGAAATAGAAGCTTATGATTTTTTCCGAAGTCTGGCGCGATTTTAAAGATATCGTCTTGTACCGGACGGGAGAGGGACGACTTAAAAATGGTTTTCAGCTTCTCTTTGCCAGTCAGATCTGTGCGGTCGCGAATTTCATCCAACATTTTATTGGAGGCATTTGTCATGCGGTCAAGAATCGTAACCAAAATATCTTCTTTAGATTTGAAATGGTGATAAATGGCGCCCTTGCTGAGCCCCCCCAGGCGATCGATGATATCTTGAATGGAAGTTTGCTCATAGCCTCGTTCCATAAATAGCTGCGATGATACATCCAGAATTCGCTGGATCGTTTCTTCAGGATGTTTGTTCCTGGACATGGTTTTTGTTTCCTTTCTTTCTTCGAGTAAAGTAGCGGCATTGCAACAAACATACCGAAGGTAGGTATAACAATAAAGTAACATACTGTTGGTATGTTTGTCAAGCGAAAACTAAATCCGTTTTGCATGATACAATTGTCTGGTTTCAACCAGAATTCTAAATGGAGAGTTGTGCAGCAACTGTCGGCAGTTGTTTGATTTGCACAACTTCAGAAGGTTTGGAGGGGATACAGTTGTGCAGATTTTGTGATTCAGTCTTGATTTGCAAAACTTTTTCTTCTATGGTTGTGCAAATTGCGAGTAAATATTCTATGATGCAAAACTATAACATGCTTGATTTAGGTTTTGCAGGCATTTGTTGTGCATTGAGCACTTTTAATTAGATATTTGCACAACTTTGACTCTATTACTTTGCGGATGGTTGTGCAAATCAGGATTTATTCTAGTCTATTTGCAAAACCTTTATTCTTGGGTTAGGTACGCCGTAGCTTTCTCCCGATCGAACTTCGCTTCTTGCTCGTTCTCTTGGGAAAGCCTCGCGTTTACGCACCTATCCCGATTTATGAAATAAATCGTAGGAAGGTGCTATACAGGAATTGCCCAGCTTTAGCTGGTATGCAATTCTTCAGTTGAACCTACCAGCGATTTGCTTTGCAAATCGGGTTAGGTCATTTCACAGTCGCTTTCTACTGCTCTGGCATTGCCAATCGCAGGAAAGCTTTGCGTTTGACCTACCTACGCTTCAAGCTACGCTGCGCTTGCTTTCACCGGGTTAGGTCATAAATAAAACCGCCTGCAAGGGTAAGTTGCAGACGGTGGTATGGAACGGCGCCTGTGGGCGCCGGGATTTTAGTTTTTAGTTTTTTGTAGTTATTGTGTGGCTTCTACCAGTTTTGTAGTCAGTTCAATTGTCTGATTTTCCCGGATGACGGTGATTTTAACTTTGTCGCCTGGCTTGTGTTTGCCTAAAGCGCTGACCAGGCTTGCCTGGTTTTCAATTTTGTCTTCGCCGACATAGTAAATCATGTCGCCTGCTTTAAAGCCTGCTTTCTGCGCTTCGTCACCGGTGACTTCTTGTACATACACACCGGTCATACGTAGTCCATACTGCATGGCAATGTCAGCGCTGGACGCATCGATGACGGAAATGCCGATGCTGGCGCGGTTGGTCACATGACCGTTTTCAATCAGATCTTTGGCGATTTCGGCGGCTTTGGCGATTGGAATGGCAAAACCCAGTCCTTCTACGTCAGAACCTGTGGATTTTGCGACTACAATGCCTACCAGATTGCCGTACTGGTCGAATAGACCGCCGCCGGAGTTACCTGGATTGATGGAAGTATCGGTCTGCAGCAAGGTCATCTGTCTGCCTTCAATCGTAATATTTCTGTCCAGTGCGCTGATAATACCGCTGGAAGCGCTGCCGCCCAGCTGACCCAGAGGATTTCCGATGGCAACGACCATATCGCCGACAGAAAGTTTGCTGCTGTCGCCATAAGTGGCAGCTGTCAGATTCTTTGCATTGACTTTCAGGACTGCAATATCATTCTGTGCGTCTGTACCGACCACTTTGGCTTCCAGTTCTGTGCCGTCCTTTAAGGTCACAGTGATTTTAGAAGCGCCGCTGATGACGTGATTGCAGGTCAGGATATATCCTTTGGTGTCGACAATGACGCCGCTGCCTGCGCCTTGGGTGACGTAGTTCTGCAGCCAGTTATCCATGGCGACAGATTCAGTTCTGATTTCGACCACTGCGTTTTCGTTCTGTGCAATAATCTCCTGTACAGATTTTTCGCTGCCGGTGGCTTTTGCCAGTGTGTAATTGGTTGCAGATACGGTTTTGCCGCCACCACTGATCAGCCCGTTATCACTAAGAAGCGTATAGCCGCCTACTGTCAGTGCCGATGTTGCCAGCATGCAGCAAATCAATGTGATGACGAATGCTCTGCGTGTGATGTACTTTGGCTCTTTCTTTTTTTTCTTTGGTGAGACGGGCGGCGTCTGCTGATAGTAAGTATAGCCATTGTTTTCATAATATTGTACCGGCTCTTCTCTATACGCCGTGTGCTGTGGTTCTGACGTGTCTTGCGGTGCAGCTTGTGGACCGGACGCTGGTTCCTGTGCTGTGTCTCCTACCATGATGAAATTTGGCTCTTCTTTATCATAACGATGATCCCAATTATCCATTCAAATCCCTGCCTTTCTGATGTAAAAAATCTTTTTCTCTTAATATACCCAAATTATAGCCGGAAAATGTGGTTTTTTTGTGTTAAAATTGTCAAGAGTATGATAAAATATATGATTGAATATGTGAATATAAAAACGAGAGGTTGAACATAGACGATGAGTAAAGTAATCACAGCAATTGATAGAAGTGGTTCTTACAGTGTCAGTCTGACCATTACGACTGACATGGTGGAGGAAGCACGCAAAATCCACAATACTACGCCCCTTGCCACAGCCGCCCTGGGTAGGGTGCTGACTGGTGCAGGTCTGATGGGGCTGGATTTAAAGCATAAAGAAAATAAATTGACGGTGCAGTTTAAAGGCGATGGACCAGCAAGGCAGATTTTGGCAACGGCTTATGGTGACGGCAGCGTCAAAGGTTACATTTCTAATCCAGATGTGGAATTGCCTTTGCGGGCAGATGGACATCTGGATGTTGGAGGCAGCCTGGGTATTGGGGAATTGACTGTCATCAAAGATCTGGGTATGCGAGAACCTTATATTGGCACGATTGCGCTGGTGTCCGGCGAAATCGCTGACGACTTGACCGCCTACCATTATATCTCCGAGCAGCAGAATGCGTCTGTAGCACTGGGCGTGAAAATCAGCAGAGAACGAAAAGTACTCTGCGCAGGGGGCATGCTTATTAAGATGTTGCCCGGCGCGCAGGAAGAATCTGTGACGGCACTGGAAGAAATGCTTGCAAAGATGCCGCCGCTGACCACCAGTATTGAAAAAGTGATCCTTCGTTCGGCGGGAAAAACCGAAGAAGGGATTGTAATTGACTTGATGGAAGAACTTTTCAAAGATATGCCGGAGGCATTCATGCCAGAAAAGACAGAAACCAGAGAAATTTGCTGGGAATGTGACTGCAGCGAAGAGAGGCTGGAGCAGATTCTTATGACCATCGGCAAAAAAGATTTACAAGAAATCATCGACGAGGATGGGCAGGCAGAGCTTGTCTGCCAGTTCTGCGAAAAGAAATATTTCTTTGATAAGGCGCATCTTGAACGTATTTATGCGCAGATGTGAAGCAGGGGGAATGATGATGAAAAGAATCGGTATTATTTTCGGTGGACGTTCGGGAGAACACGAAGTTTCGCTGCTGTCGGCGGCATCTGTGATTGAAGCCATCGACAGACACAAGTTTGAAGTGGTGATGATTGGCATTACCAAAAGCGGACAGTGGAAATTGTACGAGGGAGATAGTTCTGCAATTCCTTGCGGCGCATGGGAGTGCGCAGCAGAAGATATTTCCGTGGCACAACTTCCGTCCCTTGCAGATTTTATGTTTCCGGTGCTCCACGGTCCTTACGGAGAGGACGGCACCATTCAGGGGCTTTTTGAAATGCTGGATTTGCCTTATGCAGGCTGCGGTGTTTTATCCTCCGCGCTGTGCATGGATAAAGTCTCCGCAAAAAAGATTTTTGAAGAGGCAGGGCTGCCAACCAGTCGGTACAAACTGGTATATAGCGAGGATTTAGACACGCGGATGGATGAAATTATCGCGGAAATTGAAGCAGAGCTTCCATATGCCATGTTTGTAAAACCGTCCAATATGGGCTCCAGTGTGGGTATTTCCAAGGTGAGAAACGGCGAGGAACTGCGGGAAGCGCTCCTTCTTGCCGCCCAATATGACCGGCGCATTATTATAGAAGAAGGCATTCACTGCAGAGAGGTGGAAACTGGCGTCATTGGCAATCACAGACCGGAGGTTGCGGCGGTGGGAGAAATCTGCGCCAAACTGGACTTTTACGACTATACCGCAAAATATACGGAAGATGCGGGCACAGAGATTACAGTCCCAGCGCGTTTACCGAAACTGACCTACGAAAAAATTCGCAGTCTGGCAAAAGAAGCGTATCGCGCCTGCGACTGCAGCGGCTTTGCAAGAATTGATTTTTTTGTAGATAAAAATACTGGAGAGGTTTACATAAATGAGATTAACACCATTCCAGGTTTTACGAAATACAGCATGTTCCCTGTGATGTGGAACGAGATGGGCGTAGGATTTACAGAACTGATTGAAAGGATTGTGGAGTTTGGTTATGAAAGATATTACGCTAAAAATAACAGGCAGACAGTGCGCTGAAAAGGAAGAAGACCGCATGGAGTTCGTCACGGAAGGCAAACTATATGAACGGGATGGCGCAAGATATCTGGTCTACGACGAAAGTGAATTTTCCGGATTTCCTGGCTGCAAGACAACCCTGAAGCTGACAGACGGCTGTATTCGCATGAAGCGCATCGGCAGCAGCGCTGGTGCAGGCACCGAACTAGTTTTCGAGAAAGGCAAGCGGTTTAACAGCGAATATCATACCCCTTATGGAAATTTAGAGATGGAGCTTGTGACCAATGCGGTCGAAAACAACTTGTCGGAAGAGGGGTTTGGCGACATCAGTATTGACTATCAGGTCAATTTGGGCGGTTTTGCCGAAGGGCGCAATAAGCTGAAAATCGAAGTCATGCA
>CANBFZ010000098.1 GCA_947367725.1 uncultured Eubacterium sp. | reverse complement strand
GTTGTGTAGCTTAAGCGTGCAGCATGGAAATCAATAGACCTGCTGCAATAATAATGAACGCGGCGATATCCAGAGGGCCTTCAAAGATTTTTTCACGGTTTTGCAGACGGCTCCATAAATAAAAGAGTGCGCCGGGTGCAAACATCATAGCGGATATGACAATATTAGAAATGCCAGTTGCATAGAGCATCCAGAAACCGTAGATGACGCCTAGAATCGAAATCAGCCACGCTTTGAAGCCAACCGGCGCATGACCCAGTCTGCGGTCTTCAAAACAGGTTTTCAGACAATACAGTGCGGACAGCACGAAGGGAATCATAATGGCGCTGGTGGCCAGTGTATACAGCGCCTGATAAGTGGACGACTGGAAATATACGATAATCAGCAGGATTTGAATGATGGAAGCAGTGAGAAGCAGTGCGCTGACTGGCGCGCGGCGATTGTTTTCTTTGGTGAGAAAACGAGGGAAGCAGCCGCCGCAAGCCGGCGCGTAGGCGCTGTCTGCTGTGACGATGGTATAAGAGAACATGGCCCCTGCAATGGAAATGATCACGCCGATGTTAATTAAGGTTGCACCCCATGGACCTACAACGTGAGAAAGCAGTACTGCCATCGCCGGATCTGCTAAATCCGCCAGTTCGCTTCTCGGCATAATGCCCATACTCAGAATAGAGATCAGCACATAGAGCACCAAAAGGGACAGAAACGACAGCGCGGTTGCCTTGCCAGCAACTGCAGTAGATTTGGCACGGCCGGAAATCACGACCGCCCCTTCAATCCCAGTAAAAATCCATACAGTGGTGTAGGTGGTCTCCAGAACCTGTTTCCCTAGAGAATATCCGGTGTCTTCACCCAGGAAATTATCTAAAAAGATATCCAGGTCAAAGGCGCCCAGAAAAACGACAAATAGAATAAACGCAGCGATGGGCACGATTTTGGCGATGACAATGATGGTGTTGATGGTGACCGCTTCCTGCACACCGCCCATAATCAGCAGGGTAAATGCCCATACTAAAATAGAAGCGCCGATGATAGACGCTAGATTGTTGCCGTCTCCAAATAAAGGCATGAATTGTCCCAGGGCGGCAAACAGCAGTGTGGCAAAAGACACCTGTGACAGAATTGCACTGATCCAATAGCCCCAAGCAGAATTAAATCCGACGTAGGGACCAAACCCTTCTCTGGCATAAGTAAAGATACCGCTTTTTAGGTTTGGCCGGACGATACTGAGTCGGTTAAAGCACATAGCAAGGCTGTACATGCCAAGTCCTGCGATGGCCCAGCCGATGAGTACCGAAAGGGTACCTGCACCATTTGACGCCATGTCGCTGAACATGCTGAAAACACCGCTTGCCAGCGTTGTGCCGATGGCGAAGCAGGTTAATTTAAAAAGTCCAAGACCTTGTTTTTCTTGCATAATGATTTCCTCGCGATTCATTTAAAGTTACAAATACTATGTGCAGAGGGATGCCAGCTTATGCGCTGGCAGCATAAGAAATCTGTTTTAAGCAGTGTAAATTTGTGGTAAGATACCAAGTAAGAAAGAGGAGAATGAAAAAATGACAGATGTTTTGTTATTGATCATCAAATGCCTGGCAGCGATTTTGGCAGGCGTTTTTGCAGGCAACGGTGCAGTATATTTTTTTAATAAAATGCCTGCGGCGTGGCTTTGTGACTACGGACAGACGCCATCTGCGGAACTGCAGGATACTAGCACGCAGCGCATCAAAAGTTATCCGTGGAAGTTTATCCTGACTATGTTATTTGTCGTCATCGACATTAAATTGGTCATAGACGATTGGCAATTTACCATCGCAGCAGTCTGCAGTCTTTGGCTGCTCTTGGAAATTTCTATTGCCGATGGGAAATACCGCATTGTACCGGATCAATTGGTGCTGCTGCTGGCGGTGACTGCATTTGGATTTATTTCTTACCATGACAGCTGGCAGGATTGCCTTTTTGGAGGGCTGGCGGGATTTGGCATCATGGGATTTACGGCGCTTCTTGGAAAATTGGCATATCGCAGGGAAACACTGGGTGGTGGCGATATAAAACTCTTCGCGGCGCTGGGACTCATCAGCGGGCTTTCGGGAATTCTTTTGATTTTTGTGATCAGTACGCTTTTGAGTGCGGGACATCTGGTTTGGCTTCTTGCGAGGAAAAAAATTCGGCGCACAGACACCATTCCCATGGCGCCCTATATTGCGGCTGCTGCGGCAGTGTATTTGATATTTCTTTGGGACGGCGGAGCGGGATTCTCCTTGCTGCTTTAGCTGAATGGGATAAATGGAATTTATAATTCACTTAATGTAGACCTTCTGCAATATCTTGATACAAATTGGATTGTGGTAAATAATAGAAATAAAATCAGTTTGCTGGATAAACTTTACGTTTTTTCGCACAAAATGACAACTTTTGTGGTATACTATAACGGATTCTATATAGAATGAAACGAAATGAGGATAGATTTATGATTTCAAGCAAACAGAGAAGTTTTTTGCGGGGGTTGGCACAAACCACAGATCCTACCGTATATATTGGAAAGCAGGGACTGACAGAGAACGTCATCAAGGAGATCGAAACAGGTCTTTCTTGCAGAGAACTGGTTAAGGTGAAGATCCAGGAAGGGTGTACGCTGTCCCCCAAAGAAACTGCCAATGTGATCGCAGCGCAGCTGGGCGCAGAGTTTGTGCAGGCAATCGGGCGGAAATTTACGCTTTATCGGGAATCGAAGGATAACAAGCAGATTGAACTGCCGAGAAAATAAAGGAAGCATTTGGAAATGGAGAGAACGATTCTTCTGACCATTGAGTATGATGGCACTGGATTTTTCGGCTGGCAGCGACAACCGGGTGTACGGACGGTGCAGGGAGAACTGGAAAAGGCACTTTGCAACGTCTGTGGAAAACCGGTGCAGCTCAACGGGACAAGTCGTACGGATGCGGGCGTTCATGCACTAGGGCAGCGGGCATCCTTTCGAGGGGACTTTGGGATTCCAACGGAAAAAATTCCGCTGGCAGTGAACAATTTTCTGGCGGGAACCCTGGGAAGCGGTTATGCTTGCGGCGATGTACGCATTATAGAAGCAAGGGAGATGCCGGAAGGCTTTCACGCTAGGTTTGACGCCAAAGGAAAAACCTATCGTTATGTCATACGCCATGGCACACTGCCCGGCGTGTTTGAACGGAATTACTGCTATCATGTGAAGATGCCGCTTTCGGCAGAAGCGATGGAAAAAGCAGCGGTGCAGATCGTAGGAACCCATGATTTTGCGTGTTTTCAGGCAGCAGGAGGCACCCCCAGAGAAACCACGGTGCGGACTATTTATGACCTGCAGGTCAAAAGACCTGCGGCAGATACGATACAGATTGAAGTGACCGGAGACGGATTTCTTTACAATATGGTCAGAATCATTACCGGCACGCTGGTAGAAGTCGGTCAGGGGAAAAAATCACCCGACGCGATCGCGGAAATTCTAGCAGCGGGAGACAGGCGGCTGGCAGGGCATACTGCGCCGCCGCAAGGGCTGTATTTGGAGCAAATTTACTACAACGAACAACAGATGAAAGAGAGGCATGAATCATGGCTGATATGAAAATTCTTGCAAAGGATGGAAGACCCAGCTGGGACGAATATTTTATGCAGATGGCAGAACTGACTGCACAGAGGTCTACCTGTCTCAGAAGACATGTGGGGGCGGTGATTGTCAAGGACAGACATATTGTCGCGACAGGTTATAACGGGGCGCCTAGAGGGATTGCTCACTGTGATGAAAAGGGTGGATGTTTGCGGCAGAAGCTGGGTGTGCCTTCGGGACAGCGCCATGAACTATGCAGAGCCCTGCATGCGGAACAAAATGCGATTATACAGGCGGCGACTTTGGGGCAGAGTATTGAGGGTGCTACGATTTACGTGACGAATCAGCCTTGCGTCATTTGCGCTAAGATGATTATCAATGCAGGCATTAAACGGATTGTAGTCAAAGAGGGCTATCCGGATGAACTTGCAGTAGAAATTCTGGATGAGGCAGGTCTTGCCATTGTGATGCTGGACTGACGACTCAAGAAAAACTGATAGATTGGATGGATTGACAGAGGATAACTTATGGAGATTACAAGACTGACACTCTTTGCAGCCTTTGTGACAGCGTTTGCGCTGGCATTGATTTTCACGCCGGCTGCAATTAAGATCGCGCCTAAAATCGGTGCTGTTGATGTGCCCAAGGATGGCCGGAGAATGCATACCAAGGCGATGCCACGTTTTGGCGGGCTGGCAATTTTTGTGGGCACCATCGGCTCCCTTGCGATTTATGCAGGAAGCCATGAGAAGATTATACCCGTTTTGATCGGCGGCACCATGATTTATATTTTGGGTGTGATAGACGACCTGAAAAACTTGGATGCAAAATTGAAATTTGGTGGACAGCTTTTGGTTGCCATTCTGATGTATTACATGGGACTTCGGATCAAGTTTATTGCTAACTATTTCGGAGAGGGGAAACTTCTCTTTGGAGAAGTGGTCTGCTTTCTGGTGACAGTGCTTTGGATTGTGGGTATTACCAATACCATCAACCTCATTGACGGGCTTGACGGTTTGGCAGCGGGAAATGCTGCAATTTCTGCTTTGTGTATTGCGTATGTTGCGTATATTCATGGGGATCAGTATGGCATGATGATTGTGTGTCTGGCGATGCTGGCCCTTGCGGGAGGCTGTCTGGGATTTTTGCCGTTTAATTTTTATCCTGCGAAGATTTTTATGGGAGACGGCGGCTCTTTATTTCTTGGTTTTATGATTGCCGCGCTTTCTGTGGTGGGACCATTGAAGCGATCGACCATCATCGCAGTGGTCGTGCCAGTGGTGGTACTGGGAATTCCGATTTTTGATACGTTCTTTGCGATTTTGCGCAGACTTGTCAACAAGAGACCGATTATGGAAGCGGATAAGGGGCATCTCCATCACAGATTGATGGCGTCGGGTTACGGACAGCGCCGGGCGGTGCTCATGCTGTACGGTGTCAGTGCGACTATGGGGATGGCAGCAGTATTAATCAGCAGAGAACTCTATAAAGATGCGTTTGTGTTGGTGGGGATTGCGACTATTTATCTTTATGTGTTCCTGACAGATCCAAACCATAAGATGCCGCATATTAAGGCTGTGAATATTGCAAAAGAAGAGCGGCAGGAAGAACGCCGTGCCGATAAGTCGGAGGAAGTGAAATGAAGCATAGATGGAACAGAAGCATTGTGTTATGTTTAACGGCGGTACTTGTGATGACGATGGTGCCGGGGGCAGTGTTTGGCACAGATAACTTGGAACCAGTGCTGCCTGCAGATGTGATTGTCGATGACGGCGGCGCTGATGCGGAAGTACGGGAGCGGGAATATATTCTGACCGCGTCTTCCGATTTGAGACAGATACAGATGCCTTCTTATGTGTCTAAAGTTAGCTATGACGGTTCAGACTTGGCACTTATTAAGGTAAGTAAGGACATTTCGATGGAACAGATTGCGGCGGATCTTGCACCGCAGGCGGAGCATTTGTTGCTGCAGCCTAATTTTGTATATGAAAAAACAAGTGTCAATGACCCTTATTACAGTCTGCAGTGGGGACTTTTCAACCCGGAAACCGGTGTAGATATCGGATTTGAAAAATCCTATGGGTTTATCCTGCAGCATAAGCAGGAGATGACGGAAACGGTGGTTGCCGTCATAGATACCGGGATGGACTACAGGCACAGCGATTTGGCGGCAAATATGTGGGTCAATCCGGGCGAAATCGCTGGAAACGAAAGAGACGACGACGGAAACGGCTACAAGGACGATGTGCATGGCTACGATTTTGCGAAAAAACGACCGCTCCGCGATGAGAATATTAACAATTATTATAATCACGGTACCCACTGCGCAGGGGTAATCGGCGCAGTTTCCGATAATGGAAATGGGATTGCCGGGATTGCAGCAGTGACCGGCAAAGTGCGGCTCATGGACTTGAAAGTGCTGGACGGACCCCAGGGGCTCGGTGACAGCTATGACGTGATCAAAGCCATTCGTTATGCGGAGAAAAATGGTGCGGATATTTGCAATCTGAGTATGGGTTCCTATGCCGATGACGCCATGTTGTACAAGACGATTGCGTCCTCCGATATGTTGTTTATCTGTGCGGCAGGAAACGACAGTCTCAACTTGGATAGAAAAGCGATTTATCCGGGGTGTTATGATCTTGGCAATGTGATTTGCGTGGGCAATGCGGACAGCCGCGGCAGGATGAATGCAGGTTCCAATTACAGCAGCAAGTATGTGGATCTCGCGGCGCCGGGCACAGAAATTTACAGTACAGTACCGGGTGATAAATATAAAAATATGTCGGGCACTTCCATGGCGGCGCCTTTTGTATCAGGGGCAGCGGCAGTACTGCATTCCTATTATGAAGATATTACTGCGGCGCAGATGAAATTTTTGCTCCTTGACGGCGCGAAAAGGCGTAGTTCTCTCAATGGAAAAGTAGCGGCAAATCGGTTTTTGAACTTATATAAGCCGCTGACCGGCTATACCAAGGATGACTACGAGATCGATATGACCAAGCCGGCGCTGAAAGCGACTGTTTCCAAAATCAGCGGTTCCTATAAACAGCGGCTTCGAATCACCGCCAGCGATGACAGCGGTGTTCTGCCGGTGGTACGGTATCTCGGCGCCGGGGAATTTTGAGGGCAAAAGCATACCGAATCTTCTGGAGCAGCCACGGTTTGAGGCGGAGCCGGAGGGGATGGCGGCCCTTCGGAGACAGGTGTATGATCACCGCCGGAAAAGGACGGC
>CANBFZ010000097.1 GCA_947367725.1 uncultured Eubacterium sp. | reverse complement strand
GTCTTAAAAATCAGCCCCAATGCTTCTGCCTATGCAATGAGAATCGCTACCTGTACCAGTTCCATGCCTTGTTTGTTTTTGAATGTTCTTAACATATGTATGCTCCTTTCTCCTTTTACATTTGTAAAATTGCCGGCGCTGCTGTAATCAGAATCAACACCAGCAGCAGAAGTGCCAATGGAAAAGCCAATTTGGTCTCTGCCGCTTTCCCCTTCGCCTCTGCCAATTTTTTTCTCTGTTCCCAGAGCAGCAATCTTTCACTTTCCAATTTATCGGATAAATCTACGCCCTTATACTGACTGTCACTGATCATTGCCGCTATACGGGAAAACTCCCGCAGCCGCAGACTCGCCGCACGCGTCTGCATTACTGCCACAAGGCTTTTTCCTGTTTCCTCTGCCTGCCGCCTGATCCATATCACTTCCTGGGCAAATGGTGACTGCCGCCGCCCCTTGCGATATCCGTCCTCTATGCGTGCAAATGCGTCACTGAAAATCATACCGCTGTTTAAAAGCAGCAGCAATTGACCAGAAAAGGCAGGCAGTTCTCGCAAGATGCCGTCACGGATACGCTTTCTTTCCACTTTTTCTTTTTCCCGTTTCTGCATATAAAGCCCTGTTGTCAGTAATGGAAACAGCAGTACGGTCAAAATCCAGCGAGAAGTACCGCTTCTGGACCACCGTAAGGTTGTCCCGTCCTCCAAGCGGCGCGGCAGCAGGATCTGCTCTCCCTCTTGGGTTTCCAGTTCTCCTGCCAGCGCACGCAGTGCGGCTTTCAAAGCATCTTCTGCAGAAGTTGTCTTCGATACTGCCTGTCCTTTGTCCGTTTTGGGTTCAAAAGATAGAATCACTTCTACTTTCGTTCTAACGCCGTCTTTTTCCGCTTCTATCATCAGTGGCACGGATTTGCCGCGCGCCGTCTTGGGGATATGCAGTGCCGCAAGATCACCTGTTTCCCCACTGCAGTAGATGCGGTTTTCTCCCCTTGCCTGCAGCATCTGCACTGCGACGAGGAGCAGCACGGCCAGAAAAAGTGCCCAAACGGTGCTTCGGTTCTCTCGCACAAAATGTTGCATCTCCTGCAGCGCCTGTTTTACCTCAAACTTCAATGGCAGTCATCCTTTCTATCATGATATAAGCAAAGATGGTAGCAGCAAGCGCCATGCTCATCAGAATTCTACCAGCCAAACTCTGATACATCACCGCCAGATATGTTGGAGAGGCGATCTGCAGAAATACCACAATGATTGCTGGCATTGCAGTGATGATCTTTCCTTCCAGTTTTTTCTGCGATACCATGGTTTTTATCTCTGTTTCAATGGCTATTTTTTCTCCGATCACAGCGGCTGCCCGATTGACGGCAAAGACTAAATCTCCACCGGTTTCTCTTACTGCAGAAAACACCTGGGTAAAGTCTTCCACATCAGAAAGTTGACTTCTCTTTGCAAAATCCTCCCAAACGGCTGCATCTGTCTCCGCTGCTTCCTGCATTTTGTGCAACATACCTGAAAGTTCCTGCACTGCCAGCGCAGATGCACCGTAGATTTCGGCAAGGTTGTTCCGCGCCTCTTCCATGGCTTCCTCCATATGTCTGCCAGTGGCAAATGAAGCGGAAAGACTGAACAACAAGTCCCGAAATTGCCTGCAGAGTTGATGCTTTCTCTGCCTTGCTTTCATCTCACAGTAGACGGTCATCATCTTCTTGTAACATAGCGGCAGGAATGCGCCTCCCATAAAGGTGCCGTAGAAAATATACCCGGTACAGGAGAGCGCCAGGCAGAAGCAACCAGCCGCTACAAGCCGTTCCTTCCGGCTGGGTTCATAGCAATCATAATCCGAAATCACAGATGACCACCTCGCAGACGTAGTTTTGCCCCATGCACCAGCGCATTTCCCGTGAAAGCAAGTTGTCTGTTTTCATCCAGCAAAAACAGCGGATTGAGCACATACTTGCCATTTACAAAGTCCACCAATTCCTGAATTTCTAAAATTTTTCTGTGACCGCCGGGCAGTCTGCCCAAATGCACCATCACGTCAATCCCCTCTATCATCTGCGCTCTGATCGCGTCCATAGGTATCTGCACCCCCATGAGATACATTGCTTCCAGTCTTCGCAGCATCCCTGAAACCGAATTGCCGTGACCTGTGGCAAGACAACCATCATGACCTGTATTCATCGCATTGATCATATCCGCAACTTCCCCGCCTCTGACCTCTCCAACAATAATTCGATCAGGCCGCATGCGCAAACTGGTTTTAATCAACATATCCATGGAAACCCGCCCTTGACCTAACCCATTGGCATTGCGACACTCCATCTGTACCAAATTAGGAATATGCGACATCTTTAGTTCTGCAGAGTCCTCAATTACAATGACGCGCTCCCCGCAGGGAATAAAGTCAGACAGCGCATTGAGAAACGTTGTTTTTCCAGAAGAGGTGCCGCCGCTGACAAAAATATTATAGCCACACTGCACCAAAGTCTTAAGATAGGCGGCACATTCCTCCGTCAGTGTACCAAACTCCACCATCTGAGAAATTGTAATCCGCTCTTTGGAAAATTTCCGGATGGTCAAGGCTGGCCCACCTGCTGCGATATTCTTGTATACTGCATTAACTCTGCTGCCGCCAGGCAGCCTAGCGTCTAAAATGGGATGCATTTCATTGATTTCCCGATGTACGCCTGCAGCAATGTTACGAATGATCTCCTCTAACTCTTCTGTGGAATCGAAGACAGGTTCCATGGCTGTCATCTCTCCGCCTTTTTCCAGAAAAAAGCAATCTTTACCGTTCAGCATAATCTCATTGACCGATTCATCTTCTATGTACGTTTCCAACATGCCAAGCCTGCTTCTGGTCTTCGCATAGAGTTTTTGAATCAATGCTGCGATCTCTGAAATCTGTAAATCCAGCGTTTCTGAGAACACAACCTCTTCAATAATATGCAGCGCCTCTTCTTCTCCTAAATTCTCCTGTGCTGCAAGAAGCTTTTGCCTGACAACACGCAACTTCTTCTCTAGTATATCAGCACTGATGATTTCCACCATTTCCTCCTTCCATAATTTCCCGGGCAATGGCGCCAATTTCTATGCCGTAATTTCGATCAAGAGACAGTCCCTCCGTCTCCTGCCTAGCAATAGAAAGCGGCGCTGCCTGTTCTGTCTCCACTTGTTCAAAAGCGTCCGGGACGTCTGCCGCAAAATTTTCTACACGCAAAACGGTTCCTCGCTGCACTCTCTTAAAAATTTCCTGGGAAATTCGCTCCCGATATTTCCCAGGACGCTTTCGCTCACTGTCACAAAGCAGTACGGCACAGTCGGTATATCCCAACATCTTCTTGTTTTCTCTGCTCAAATGATTTCCCATATCCACAATCAAAAAGTCATATTTCCCCAGCTGATCGACTTTTTTCAAAAACCGCTGCATCAAAATCGGCTTCATTTCATTGAAGTAAGAATTGATCACGCCAGTGTTAACAAAATCCACTTCTTCTTTTTCCGTAATAAATGCACCGATGGGAAATGGCTTATCCTGATCCAGATAGTACAGCAGTTTCATCAAACTATCTTCGCCTTCTTCCTCCAAGTATTTCCTGGAATCATCGATGGGACACAGGTTCAGATACAGTGATTTACTGCCATAAATCCGATAAAGCATGCATGCCACAGAAAGGGCGGCGGAAGTAGTGCCGCAACCGCCGCATTCTGCAAGAAAGGTAACCAGCCGCAAATGCGTGTCTCCTTTTCTCTCCATGACTTTCCCCGTCACTTTAAAGTAAATAAAAAGCAGGCAGCTGATCAAATTCTGACTTTCCATATAGCGGTACACCTTAAAAGGCGGTGCTTCCGTATACTGCGCAAAGGCGGGATTTCTCACCATCTCCACCACTTTTGCATCCGGTGATGCGCTGCTTGCCAGAATCAGATCGCAATCTGCCCCCTCTTCCATATGGTTCAGCAGATAAAACCGCATACAGCTGCCTTCTCTTGCCAGCGTCATGGCAAGGGCCTGCGCAAAAGTTCGGTCTTCCAGACAAATGCCTACTTTTATCAGTTCCATACACTCCCTCCTTTCTGTAGGGATATAGTATCATTTTTGTAAATAACTGTCAACCATTATTTTCTATAATTTTATTTTTCTGCTAGTTCTTTCAGTTTTTTCAGCGCGTTGCTGAGCCCGCCGATTTCGTCGATCAGCCCCATATTAACAGCATCCGGTCCAAACAGTACTGTACCCACATCATTAGACATGTTACCAGTCTGATTCATTTTCTCTTCCACATCCGCCTTTGATGCATGGGAATGATTTACGATAAAGTCCACAACGCGTTCCTGTGTCTTTCTCATATATTCAAAGGTTGCATCTGCGGTAATGAGTGTGCCGCTGGTTCTGATGGGATGCATGGTCATGGTCGCCGTCTCCGCCACAAAAGAGTAGTCTGCCGAAACAGCCAGCGGAATGCCAATGCTGTGACCGCCGCCAATCACCAGCGTGACAGTAGGCTTGGACAGAGATGCAATGAGTTCTGCAAGAGCCAGCCCCGCTTCCACGTCACCGCCTACGGTATTCAAAATTAAAAGTAGTCCCTTAATGTCCGGATTTTCCTCCACCACTACAAGCTGTGGAATCAAATGTTCATACTTCGTCGTTTTGTTATCACTGGGCAAAATCGTATGCCCTTCAATGCTCCCAATAATGTTGATATATTGATAATCCGACTGAAAATTTGTTCCCGTCGTCAATATCCCCAGTTCCTTAATCAAATCACTGGATTCCTTTTTTTCTTCCTGTTTCTCTTTTTCTTCACTCATAACTTTCACCCTTTCGTCGTAAAATTTACATATATTATCTGCAAAGGATGTGTGAATTATGCTATTAAGCGAAATCGGAGATAAAGAGGTTATCGATTTGACGAAAGGCAGCCGTCACGGCGCATTTTGGGATGCCGAAATACTGTTTGAAGAAAATACAGGGAAAATCCGTGCGCTGCTGGTACCCAGCTTGCACGGAAAAAGTCGTTTTACGTCAGGTCATGATACCATGCAGCTTCCTTGGGAATCTATCATCAAAATCGGCGAAGACATGATTATATTTCGTTCGTAGACAAGATTTTCCAAATTACTGCAAATTCTTAAGAATTTCTTAGCTTTTCCCGTTTCTCTTGCGAATCATACTTTCGTACGATATACTATACTAGGCATATTATTTGGGAAACGGGAAAAAGAGATGAAACAGAAATTTCAAAACTGGTACAAAACATATATGGACAAGTGGCTTCCTGCCTATGCGTTATTTTCTTTGATTGGATGTTTTGTATGGAACTGTCTGATTTATTGGATGACACAGAGACTGGGCGCAGATCTTTATCACTATGATTTCACCACAGAACTAGATCGCGCAGTGCCTTTTCTGCCTTCCTTTGTATCGATTTATGTACTCAGCTATCCCTTTTGGGTTCTGTGCTATATCCTGATTGCAAAGGAAAACAGCAAAGAAAACTGGTATCGCTTTGTATTTGCCGATATGCTGGCAAGACTCATTTGCGGCATCTGTTTTCTCGCCATTCCGACGACCAATATCCGACCGGAAATTACGGGCAGCAGCTTCTTTGAAATTGCCATGGGCTTTATTTACGAAATGGATCTGCCTTACAACTTATTTCCGTCCATCCACTGCTTGGCTAGCATGATGTGCTATCTGGGTCTGCGAACATGCAGCCGCATTCCCAAACCATGGAAATGGGCTACACTGGGTTTTGCCGTGCTGGTTTTCGCATCAACACAGTTTACCAAACAGCATTACCTCGTGGACGTCATTGGCGGTGTGCTAATTGCACTGGGGTGCTACATGCTCAGCATGAGATCTCATGCATATCAGATACTAGAGCGTCTGTTTGATAACATTTACCACAAGGTATTCGAGGAAGACAGCTATGGGTCGTAACAAAAAAATTTTATTAAACTGCATATTTTTGCTGGCTTGTTTCACCATAACGCTATACTATGTTTTTCATGATCAGAATCTTACAGACATCATAGCCTATGTCAAAGATGCCAATGGCGTATACTGGCTTGCAGGTGTCGTATTGGTTGTCGCTTTCATACTCAGCGAATCGGTGATTCTCTTTTATCTGATGAAAAGCCTGTCTAAGAAACCAAAACTGCCACACTGCTTTTTGTATTCTTTCGTCGGATTTTTCTTCAGTCTGGTTACACCTTCTGCCACAGGCGGACAGCCTGCCCAGATTCTGTTTATGAAAAAAGATCGGCTGCCCATGCATCTTTCCACGCTGGTACTCCTAATCGTAACCATTACGTATAAACTGGTGCTGGTAACCATTGGACTTGCCGTGCTGCTGCTGCAGCCCGCTTCCGTCATGGCGTATCTTGCACCGATTATGCACTGGATCTGGTTAGGCATCGTACTGAATATCCTTTGTGTCGGCGGCATGCTCTGCCTGGTTTTTCGACCCGGGCTTGCAAAGTGGATCGTGATGACCTGTTTTCGAATTTTAAAACGATTCACAGGCTCCAAAAAAATCCACAGTCTGGAAGACAGGCTGGAACGCAGTCTAGATAAATACGGTGCTGCCGCAGGCTATTTTGAGCACCACAAGAGAATCCTTTTCAACGTCCTGGGGCTCACATTTCTGCAAAGGATCTTTCTGTTTGCGATCACCTATCTGGTTCTGCTGTCTTTCGGCATTTCAGGTATTTCCGCAGTAGAAGCGGTTACGCTGCAGGCGATGATCTCTGTTGCCGTAGATATGCTGCCGCTTCCAGGCGGTATGGGCATCAGTGAACACTTATTTCAGGAGGTCTTCCTGCC
>CANBFZ010000096.1 GCA_947367725.1 uncultured Eubacterium sp. | reverse complement strand
AGTGTTTCAGATAGGTTTGATAAGAAGTCAGAATCTGTTTCAGCATCCGGTTATGGGTGGCTGCATAGATAATCTGATGGAATGCGGTGTTGATATTGAGCATCTTATTGATGTCATTTTTCATGGTGTAAAATTCCATGAACTCGAAGGTTTCTTCTAGTTCCTGCATCTCTTCTTCGGTAATCCGTTCGATGGCCCATTTCACCGCCTGCATTTCGTAATCTTTGCGAAGGAGGTGCATATCTTCGATATCCTGCCTGGAAAGCCCTACCACAAAAGCGCCTCTGTTAGGGATATTTTCGATGAGACCGTCCATTTCCAGCTGTCGGAGCGCTTCTCTAACAGGGGTTCTGCTGACTTTGTACTCATTGCAGATTTTCTGTTCGGTCAGTTTTTCGCCGGGTTTCAGCTTGCCCGTCAGCACATCTTCTTGCAGTTCTGTGTAAAGGTTAGTGGAGAGAGGCTGATTGCCTGTTTTGCCATCTTCCAGGTATTGAATAATAGACATCTAATTCCTCCTTGTTTTAAGCCGTATACAATTATATGAGGGGTGCAGGCGTTTGTCAAGGGAAAACCATGGGGCTTGTCAAAGTTTGCTTTTTTGTGTATAATGCTGTCTATGAAACAGGAAACCATTAGAGAAATTTTAGACATTTTAGAGGACACTTACCCAGAGGCAGAGTGTGCACTGCATCACGGAGATGTGTTTCAACTGATTGTAGCGGTGGCTTTGTCTGCACAAACCACAGATAAGAGCGTCAATCAGGTGACGCCGGCGTTGTTCGCCGCATATCCTGACGCTTTTGCACTGGGAGATGCTGATCCGGAGGAGGTTAGTACGTATATTAGACGGATTGGCATGTATAAGACGAAGTCCAAGAATATTGTAAAGATGGCGAAGATGCTGACAGAGAAATATGACGGTAAAGTACCAGAGGATTATGATAAATTGGTAGAACTACCCGGTGTTGGCAGAAAGACTGCCAATGTGGTACTGTCTGTCGGATTTGGACATCAGCGGATTGCAGTGGATACCCATGTATTTCGCGTGGCAAACCGAATCGGTTTTGTCTGCGAGAAAGATGTACTGAAAACGGAGTTGGGACTGATGGAAGCAGTGCCGGAAGCGCGTTGGTCCAGAACGCATCATTCCCTGATTTTTCACGGCAGAAACTGCTGCGATGCTAGAAAACCAGACTGCGAACATTGCAGTATCGGTCATCTCTGCGAGAAACACTTGTAATGGATAGAAAAGGAAATCTGATTTAGATGAAAAAGAGATTCTGCGTGTTTATCTTTAGTTTGCTGCTTGTGACGGTCGCGATGCCTTTTATCCAAGGGCAGGTGCAGGCGCAGACGTTTGCACTGTATGCCGGCAGGGACTGCACGACCAATACGACGGCGGCTTCTACAATTGACTATGCGATGAGCAAATACAAGGATTACAGTACATTTCCAGGGTCAGGGGAATGCTGGGGATTTGCGGAAACGTTCAACGGACTTCTGGCTGCTGAAAATGAAACGAAGTATTACAAAGGACTCAAAAACACACGGAACAATTTTTTGAAGAAATGTGTTGGTGTGAAAGCGGGCACCCATGTGCGTTTTGGAAACAGCAAAGAATTTAATAGCTGGTACGGACATTCCGTGGTGTTGCTGTCTGTAACAGAAGAATTGATTTTTTGGGCAGATAATAATTATGATCGGGCCAATACCGTACGCTATTACAGCGGATCCCTAGAGGATTTTTTCTGGATGTACGGGCAGTATGGTTATCTGACCATGGTAAAACAGCCGGCGAAGTATCGGACTTATGCCCAGCCTAAAGTCTCTTCAAGTGTCCTGTTAGAAGAGGGTGGTATCAGACTGACATGGCTTAGGACAACGAAAACCAACCGTTATGATGTATACCGCAGTTATAAGAAAAACGGAACGTATCAACGTATTGCGAAAACGACGTCACGCACCTTTACAGACCGGTCGGTAGAAATGGGGAAGAAGGCTTACTATAAGATCAAAGCTGTGAAATCTTCCGGCAGCAAATACAGCAGTGTCGTAGCCAATACACTGCGTCTTGCGACGCCTGTCGTAACACTTGAACGGAATGGGGAGGCAGGTACTGTGACGCTGTCGTGGCATGCTGTGGCGCGTGCCGACCGGTATAAAATTTATCGTAAAATTGGAGAAGAGAAAGAAAAGCTGGTCAAAACGACGACGGGTCTTTCTTATACAGGGAAATTAACAGATACGGAACACACTTACCGATACCGTGTGAAAGCAGTATATGATCGGAATGCTGAAGGAAACTCCAAATATTCGCAGGCATTTTATCTTTATGCTGACTTACCGTTGCCGACGGGTCTTTCCGGCGTACTGCATGACGATGAAAATGGTTCTGTGACGCTGTCATGGAATCCGGTGAAAGGTGCAGATTGTTACGATCTTTACTGCTGCAGGAGCGCAGATGGTACATATTGGTTGGAAGCGACCATCGAAGGGAAAACGACTTACTTTGATTCTTTACGAAAGCCAGGGCAGCAGTACTACTACAAAATTGCAGCGAGAAATTCCGTAACTGGTGCGCGCAGCCAGATCAGTTCCTGGTATCTAATTTAACGATAAGATTCTTATTCATGGTGTGCTCGAAGCGCTTTCTGTCGCCAGAGCACACTTTTTAGTATGCATGTTTATCCAGGTATAGATGGGGGATAACAGGCAGGAAATTTGGGTATGACCACATCGTATAAAAAAACCGTCCCATTTTTAAGGACGGCTTTTTGCATCATGTGATCGTTTTGCTATATTTTGTTTTGGTCTATCTGATTTAGTTTTTTCCACAGCATTTCTTATATTTTTTGCCGCTGCCGCAAGGGCAAGGATCATTTCTGCCTGGCTTTTTCTCAACGTGCACTGTTTTGGAACGTTTGAAATCTTTTACGATTTCGATTCTCTTTTCTTCGCTGAGTACGCCTTCCCACTGGGTTAGGGTAAACAGATAATCTGCTTCTGCTTTGAGCATGTTGAAGAACAGTTTTTCAAAATCGATATCCAGGTCAATCGCGGTATCGTCGGTAACGGTTTCTAAATCGATTTCCTGATTCAGGCTGGAATTGATACCGTCTAAAAAGCCGACAAAGATGGTTTTGTTGCAGTCAAAAGTTTCCACTAGTTCTGCAACAGTGCCGGTTAAATGTTCTGTATGATGTTCCAGAATGTGCGCATACAGTTTGGTTTCTGTTTCTGAATATTCTTTCCAGAAAGATTCAAAGGTATCTTCTGTTTGATTGTCAATGAGTTCTTTCCAATCTTGGTATAAACGCATGATGATTCTCCTTTTTATATGATTGATATGACTAAATCTATCCAAGCAGGCGTCGCAAATGCTTACCTTCTGGGGGATTTAAAGCATAAGGTCTGCCTAGCCAATCGAGCTGCATTTTACTTGCTCTCTTGGGGCAGGACCATGATACGACGCGTTCCATTCCGGCTAAAACCGGGGAACGCCAGCATAAGGTCTGCCTATCCAATCGAGCTGCATTTCATTTGCTCTCTTGGGGCAGAACCATTATATTTCTTTTGCGATTGCCAGAATGTCGCCTACAATTGCGCTGCCTGTTGGAAGGGCGCCCGCGCCTTTTCCGTAGAACATGACTTCGTCAACGGCATTGCCTGTAACATAAATCGCATTAAATTCGTTGGACACGCCTGCTAATGGGTGACTGTTTTCAATTTCCATTGGCTTTACATTGTATTCGATCGTATCGCCGATTTTCTTAGCCTGGGCAATGAGCTTGATCTTGCAGCCTTTTTCCTTTGCCGCATTGATCTCGTCCATGGTGATTTTGCTGATGCCTACCGTTGGAATTTCTGTTGGCGGCACATACTTGTCAAATGCCAGCGCCATGAGAATGGACAGCTTGTTGGCAACGTCGATGCCTTCTACGTCTGCGGTAGGGTCAGCTTCAGCAAAGCCTTTTGCCTGGGCGTCTTTCAGCACATCGTTGTAATCAAGACCAAGGTCAGTCATTTTGGTCAAAATATAGTTGGTAGTGCCGTTGAGGATACCCATGACTTCTGTAAATTCGTTGCCGGCAAGGGCTTCTGTAATTGCGGTCAGGGCAGGGATGCCGCCGCCGACACTAGCTTCAAATCTGAAACCTACGCCGTGCTCTTTTGCGGTTTTATGCAGCTTATCAAAATTGGCTGCGACAGCAGCTTTGTTCGGCGTAACGACACCTTTTCCATTTTCCATGGCAGTCAGCATGAAGGTAGTAGAAGGTTCGATGCCGCCCAGGGATTCAACGACGATGTCGATTTCTGGGTTTTTCAGAATATCGTCAGGATTTTGTGTCGCCTGGCTTTCAGAAAGACCCAGCGCTTTGACTCTTTCCATATTTTTTTCTAAGACTTTGACGACCTCGATTTTACGGTCGATTCTTTTCTCGATGTGTGCTCTGTTCATGTCCAGAATTTCGTAAGTGCCGCCACCTACGGTACCCAGACCCAGTATGCCGATTTTTACTGTTTTCATAACAGCCTCCTTGTACAAAATTTCCATTGCTAAAAATTATATAACAAAAAAGTGATTTTGTCTTTAAATTTCTGGAAAAAAGATTTATTATATGTAAAGAAGTGCAAAAAGCACCAAAGGAAAGGGAAAACTATGGCATTACATATTGTTTTGGTGGAACCAGAAATTCCGCCTAATACTGGAAATATTGCAAGAAGCTGCGCAGCAACTGGTACGGTGCTGCACCTAGTGAAGCCCCTTGGCTTTTCTATTGACGACAAAGCGGTGCGACGGGCAGGGCTGGATTACTGGCCCTATGTGAAATTGGAAGTGCATGAGAGTCTAGATGAATTTATAGAAAAGTACGGGAAAACCCATACGATGTATCTGGCAACAACAAAAGGCGGCAAGATTTATACGGATGTCAAATATAGGGACGAGGATATGATTCTATTTGGCAGAGAGACAGCAGGGCTTCCGCGGGATTTTATCGCTGCCCATGCAGACACAGCAATTAGGATTCCTATGAGTGAAGAAACCAGGCTGCGGTCTTTTAATTTATCCAATTCAGCCAATATCATATTGTTTGAAGCACTCAGACAGCTGGGATTTCCGAATCTCGCGTAAACATATCCTACGAAGTGTGTATTGAGATATGTTCGTAAAGCTTCCTGATTTCGTTTCCTGTCAATGGGATAGCTGTAAAAGAATTTTCACACGTTTACTGTGGAGAAAAGCTTTATCCCCTTGAAATGGACTGTCTCAATGTGGTATACTATTTGCATAGGAGATAGGTACATGAAACTTGGTTACGAATTAACAATTGAACAGACACAGAAACTCTCCATGACGCCGGAGCTCATTCAGGCCATACAGATTCTGCAGTTTAATAATCAGGAGCTTTCTGATTATGTGCAGAATGAGCTTCTGGAAAACCCTGTATTAGAAGCTGAGAAATCCTATGATGCACAGGAAGTGGACATTAGGGAAAAAATCAGAGAAGCGGATTACGAAGAAGAAAGTTTTCGTCAGTGGGAATACAGACCTGATGACGATGATGATTATACGTATGAACAATACGTTTATGAAGAAGATACGCTGACCGATTATCTGCTGAGCCAGTTGCAATTTTCTAGACTGACCGAGCAGAAAGCAGCAATCGGAAGGTATATTATAGAAGTCATTGATGACAATGGCTATTTAACTATGTCTGTAGAAGAAATTTCTAGGGCAGTCAATGCGGAGATTGAGACCGTGGAAGAAGTCCTTGGATTTATTCAGACGTTTGATCCTTGTGGCGTAGCAGCGCGGAACTTACGGGAATGCTTGATTATTCAGTTTGCCGCCAAAGGGCTTTTGACTGACGAGATTGAATATATTATTGAACATATGCTGGAAGAACTGGCAGACAACAAGATTGCACATATTGCCAAGACACTAGGCATCAAGAATCAGGAAGTGCAGCAGATTGCTGATCTGATTAAGACCATGGAGCCTAAACCTGGCAGAGTTTTTTCCTCTGGAGAGGCAACCAGGTATGTGGTGCCGGATATTATCATAGAGAAAGTTAATGGAGAATATCAGGTGCTGAATAACGATACCAGCATGCCGAAACTGATGGTCAGTTCTTACTATAATAAATTATCGGCAGAAGCTGAGAAAGATGAAGAACTGAACAAATATCTGACAGATCGTTTCAATGCGGCAGTGTGGCTGATTAAAAGCATTGAGCAGCGGAAACAGACCATTTATAATGTAGCAAGCGCAGTGGTCAAATATCAGCAGAATTTCTTTGACCATGGTGAAAAAGCATTGAAAACTTTGACGCTGAAACAGATTGCAGAGGAAGTTGGTGTGCATGAGTCTACCGTTAGTAGATCTATTAACGGAAAATACATGCAAAGTCCTCGCGGTGTTTTTGAGCTGAAATATTTTTTCACAAGTGGTGTTTCAGGAGAAGACGGGACAGGCGTTTCTTCCAATAGCGTGAAATCTATTATTAAAGAGATTATTGCCGGGGAAAACCCACAGAAACCGTATAGCGACCAGGACATGGTAGAGATTTTAAAAGATAAAGGAATTGATATTTCCAGAAGAACCGTTGCGAAATATAGAGAAGGCATGAACATTTTATCGTCTTCCAAACGGAGGAGATTCTAATGGTCTGCTCCAAGAGCGAAGGCGATTGGCTAAGCAGACCTTATGCTGACATTCCCCAGCTTTAGCTGGCTAGGAATGTGTCGTATCTTGGTCTGCTCCAAGAGCGAAGGCGATTGGCTAAGCAGACCTTATGCTGACATTCCCCAGCTTTAGCTGGCTAGGAAT
>CANBFZ010000095.1 GCA_947367725.1 uncultured Eubacterium sp. | reverse complement strand
GAGATAATCCGCCGTCCGCTGAATCCTGTTTTTCGCCGCCTCATACTCCGAAGGCGTATAGTAGCGAATCAAATACGCCATCTTGCATTTCTGTGGATTCCCCTCCATCTGTACGAGGTGATAGTAACCGTCAAAGTTTTCTGTATGCTCGGGTCTCTGCCATGACGGCAGCATCGCATGAAATTCATTTCCTATCACCAGGGCATTTTTCAGCAAATCTTTTCCAAAGCAGGGATGTGCGCTTACGCCGTTCATTTCCATCATAACCGCACCGTTACAAAAGCTCTGGTACTCAATCATACCAAAGGCTTCCCCGTCCAGGGTGTAGGCAACCTCTGCCGAAGTTTTACTGACATCCACATTGCGCATGCTGCCGCCGATTTCTTCATCCGGTGTGAAAATGAACGCCACTTCTCCATGCTTAAATTCAGGATGAGTCATCATATACTCAATAGCTGTCATAATTTCAGCAACGCCCGCCTTATCGTCGCCGCCCAGCAAGGTTTTCCCATTGGTTACAAGAATATCGTCCCCTTTGGAAGCTGCAAGGGTCGGAAACACTTCCGGATCCAGAACAACACCCGGACAAAGAGTCACAGGCTGCCCGTCGTAATTTTCAATCAGCCGCGCCGTATTTCCCGGTCCCGGAAAGGTCGTAGCCGTATCAATATGAGCGATAAAGCCCACCGTCTTCGTCTTTTTACCCTCCGGCAGATTGGATGGTATGCTTCCATAGATAAAACATTTTTCATCCAGCACTGCATCAGTAACGCCCAGCGCCTTCAGTTCCTCCATCAGCGCGTTGGCAAGTTCCCACTGCCCCTGTGAAGATGGAACCTGATTCTGCTCGCCCTTTTCCGCGTCTGCCATCGTATCATAAGTAATATATTTTAATAATCTCTCATATGCCTTCATCACAAATTCCTCTCAAAAAAGTCTCTTGCGTTATTATAAAAAAGCTTATCTGCTATGGCTGCGCCAAAGGCACTGCACAAATAATCATACAGGCTGCCCAGTTTCCCAACCTGATTAAAACTTTCCGGCACGGTTGCCCCGTCAAAGTCAGAGCCAAGGGCTATGATATGCTCTCCGCCCAGATTCAGAAAATGTTCTACATGTCTCGCCACATCTTCATAACCTGCCTGCTCAGGACTGCCCTCCCGCAAAAAATAAATCAAATAGTTAATGCCGACAAGACCTTTTCGGTCAACCATCTCTCTGATATAATCATCGGTTAGATTCCGCATGGCGTTGCAGACGCTTCTGCAGTTAGAGTGGGTCGCGACAAAAGGTTTCTGCGCGATTTTCAAAAAATCATCCACTGCTGCATCGCACATGTGAGAAATGTCCACAACCATGCTGACCCGTTCCATCTCTTTCACCGCTTCTTTTCCAAAGTCCGTCAGTCCGATTTCCGGCGTATAAACACCGCCTGCCAGTTCTGTATCCCCATTCCAGGTCAAAGAAGTCATCAGACATCCCTTTTCCCTCACTTCCGAAATCCTTTCCAGCTTTCCGGCAAAGGCCGCGCCGCTTTCTGTTGTTAAAATCGCGGCGATTTTCCCGGCAGCTTCAATCCTTCTCAAATCGCTGCCGCAGCGCACCTGCTGAATTTTATCAGGATATAACGCAAGCTGTCTTTCAAACCAGCTGTAAATCCTGTCCCACTTTTTAATCGCCGCTTCGCCTCGATAATCATCAGCCAGAAATGCCGCAAAGCACTGGGCATACGCCTCGAAATTTCCGGATTTGGCACTCCGCAGATTGACTGCTGAAAATTCATTATCTAAGTCCGTTTGGACTGTTTCAAGTGCCGTGATCGTATCACAATGCAAGTCAAATACTTTCATGTTTTTTCCTTTCCTCAAGCTCCCGCTTCATCTTCGGGAGATTCTTTTCATTTTTCAGTACCGGCAGTGCCAGCAGCAATACCAGGAAAAATGAAACTGCCGGAAGCGCTGTATTCAGGCCAAAGAATAAGTCAAGCACCGACTGCGGCTGCACAGCCGCGCCCTCTGTATAAGGCACAAGCAGAAGAAACCAGCCTACTGCCGCGCTGCCTACCGCCATACCGATCTTTGTTGCAAGGGTAAATCCACTCATGAGAATCGCGTCACATTTTACGCCGTACTTCCACTCTCCGTAAACCTTTGCATCGAAGAGGTTCAGAAGCACGGTGCCCGCCACCAGGCATGATCCCAGACCGGATAGAATCCAGCCGCTGACCATCACAATCATATTGGCATCGTGCAGCACAAAGCGCAGAATGTCGCCCGACATGGATAAAATACACCCCAGTACCGTTGAACCTGCATTTCCAAGCTTTCCGGTAAACTTGTGCAGGCTGGCGAAAATCACAAAATTGCATACCATGGCAACCGCGGAGTAGGTAGACAAAAGTCCAGTATTGCCCAGATTATACTGAAAATAAAATACCATGGCTGTAGATTCTAAGGTGGTCGCAATCATGTCAAAGAGATAGTAAAGCCCGATGCACAGCCAAACCTTATTGGAAAGCAATCCCTTCAGCACTTCTAAAATTCCTGCCTTTTCCTGATTCTCAGAAATCGCAGGCGCAGCGTCTATAAACTCACAGCCCTTTGTTCCAAAATAGACCACCATATAGGAAACCGCATAAATCACCCCGTACGCCGCTCCCACAAAGAGAAAACCTTTTTCCATATTTCCGCCGCCAAAGCGGGCTGCCAGCGGCAGTGTCCAGGACACTACGATGTAATTTCCTACCAGACTGACAATTCCGCTAAGCTGGTTGAGGTGGGCGCGCTGCTGCTCGTCAGCAGACATTCTGCCCATCAGCGTGTTCATGGGAATCTGAATAAAGCTGCTGATGGTTGCCAGCACGCCATAAGTCAAAATAACCCATCCAATCTTTGCGGCGCCGCTCTCAAACGGCATGATGAAACAAAGAAAAATACAGATTCCCGCCGGCACTGCGAATCTCTTCAGAAAAGCCCTGCACTTTCCCTCTTCGCTTGCGCAGCGATCCACCAGCGCGCCAATCAGAGGGTCGTTTACAATATCAAAGAGTTTGCAGAAAAAGATAATACTGGCAGCAAGACCCGGATTTAATCCGATAATTTCCGTATAGAAATAGAGAAGAAAGGTTGAAGCCGCAAGACCCTGCACAACCTTTCCCATCGATCCTGCGCTGTAACACAATTTTACTTTCATTGGCAATTTTCTGTCCATATTCTACAATCTCCCTGTTTTATTTTCATTTGCAAGGAGGAGACGGAAAGCTCTCATCCAAGTCCTTCCATCTCCTTTTTTCTCATGATATCATGTTTATTCCTGGACTGCCGCAGTTTTTCTCTGTGCAATCTCTTCCTGCCATTTTGGAATCTGTTTTTCAAACTTCATTAAAACGACAGCAAATACCACTACCAGTACAAATCCGCAGCATGGAATCAGCGTGCTTTCATACAGGAACAGATGCAAAACGTTCTGCGGCTGTTCCATCGCATTCTGGTCAAACGCAGGCACCAGTTCCATCAGATAACCTGCCGCGGCACGTCCAAGTGCAAGACCCAGGGTGTTGCCCAGGCTGTAAGCTGCCATCAGAATGCCTTCCGCGTTGACCCCCAGTTTCCATTCTCCGTAAACTTTAGAATCAAATACGCACAGAATGCTGACGTTCGCAACAAGTCCGGCGCCAAAGCAGGCAATCGTTACACAAATGATATAGCCGGTCATCGTGCCATCCTGTAGCAAAAATCTTGCCAGATATGCAGCCGCGGAAATAATGCCGCCGATTGCCGCTGTTCCCGCATTGCCGAATTTCTTAACAAAGAAACCAACTACAAAGTATGCGGAGAAGGAGCCTACAATAGATATGGTGGAGTAAATTGAGAACAGTCCCATGTTATTCAGATTGTACATGAAGTAATACGGCATCGCTGTCGCTTCCACCATGCAGCCGATTAAATCCACCAGATACATCACTACTGCAATCAGGCACATCTTATTGGTAATTACACCTTTGAGAATCTGCACCAATGACGGCTTTTCCTCAAGAGTGTCTCCCTCAAAAAATTCCTGCTCCGGTTCATAGCCTTTCGTTCCCACATAAGCCAGCAGATACAGCGCTACAAAAATCACCGCATAGATGATTGTAATAATTGCAAAGCCTTTTCTGACGCCCGCCATATCTGTACCGAATTTTTCGATAAACGGCATAGTTACAGCTACGGAAATCAGGCTGGCGCCTGTGGACATCATGGTGTAAATCTGATTCAGGTGGGAACGCTGCACTTTATCATTTGTGATTCTTCCCATCAGGGTTGTTGCAGGCAGCTGCACCATGGTCCATACCGCAACGCGCAGGCAGTAAGCAATCAGTACCCATGCCGCCGTAAGACCGGTGGACATTTCCGGAAGTACAAAGCTGAGCACCAGCAGAACACCTGCAGGAATAATGTATTTAATGATAAAGTTTCTGCATTTTCCGCCAGGCTTCGATCCTGCCCTGTCGATAATCGCACCGCCAGAAGCCGTACAGAACCAGCCCCATGCACTGCCGATTAAAGATAAGGTTGCGGCAAGAGAGCCGCTAAGACCCAGCCCGTTGGTATAAAAGAAAATCAAATATGTATTGGTGATAACACTGGTCATCATGTTGGCGGCACCTACACAGCCGTAGCTGACCTTGGTTAAAAACGGCAGTTTTTTGACACTGTTATTTAATGTGCTTTCCATTTCCGTTCTCCTTTTCATAAGTTCGTAAAATTTTATCATTATTTGTTTGAGCTCATCAATAAGATAGCCTTAGCCTACCACAACTTTACCAAATATGCAATTTTCTAAAAACAGGGTTTCATGAAAATTAAAGTGGATTTTTTTCCACTTTAATGACACTTTTCGTGAAAATATGGTATAATTACAGTAATAAAACCACTCGCATACAAAAAAATCAAACATAATTCCTCTTCTATGAATCAGGAGGAGACAGAAAGGAGTCCCATGGAGTTTCAGCAAATTGTCGGTGCCCAGATTCGCATGTACAGAAAGAAGGCAGGTCTTTCTCTGGAAGAACTGGCAGCTAAAATTTACAAAAGCAAGTCCATCGTTTCTAAATATGAACTGGGCCAGTCTAATATCGATATCGCAACCCTGCAGGAAATCTCACAGGCGTTTCACATAGACATCAAATGCCTTTTGGATAATCCCAATCAGTCTTCCCAAGGGCCGTCTCTGAACCGTTTCGGCATTTTTTCCGAAAACCGGCTCTACGTCTATATCATGGAAAAGGACCGGCGAAAGTTTATCATCCACCGAGGCCTTTTATCTCTTTACGACGAAAACGACAGCAGCACTTCCGCAACCCTCTATATGGACATTGCCGACTTTTCCGACCACACGAAATGCGGCAGCATTTACAGCGGAAAGATGCTGTGTACCCCATATAATGCCTCCATGCTGCTGACCGATGTACAGGAATCATCGGAGAAAGTGAGCTTCTTTATGACCATTAACAAATCCAGCAGGAACCTGTCGCCCGGTTTCTACTTCGGTTATACTATGGTAGATAACCTGCCATTCAGCACCAACGCAATCATCTCGAAGGTTCCCCTTGCGGAATCAGATGCGCTGATGGAAGCTCTCATGGTGACCAAAGAAAAGCTGACCTTGCTGAAGAACGGCAACGTCTATACAGGCAATGACTTTATCCTCGAGACCGATTTAATCAAATAAAGGAAAAATCCTTGAATTTTCTCGAGATTCAATAAATACTTGACTAAAAAAGCGGAAATTCACGCCTGAAATATCACAGGAGTGGAAATCCCGCTTTTTTCTTCCCTTTTTTTGCACCCTTTGCAAAATTGCCCGCCGGTCTTATCCGTGGTATTTTATGATAAATCCTAAAACTATCACGGAGGTCATAATATGAATAACGACACATTATACCAAAAACTGTCAACACCCGGCGGCTACCGGGGATTTCATCTGGCGGAAACCCATTATATCAAGGAGCTGCAGTGCGAAGCATGGCTTCTTACCCACAGCAGCGGCGCCGAAACCATTTACATCAATTCGCCGGATCCGGAAAAAACCTTTAGTTTATCCTTTCGAACGATACCTACAGACGACACTGGTGTTTTTCATATTCTGGAACATGCAATTTTTCTTTGCGGATCAAAAAAATACGGGGTAAATCATTGGGCAGGCGATAGTCTGATATCCTCGTTATGCAGCGGATTTACGATGAGAGGAACGTCTATGTATCCGGTATCTTCAACCAACGAAGCCAGTTTTCAGGAATTAGTAAAAATCTGTGCAGACGCTGTGTTTTCACCTTTACTTACAGAGACAGATTTATCTCTGAAGCAGGAAGGATGGCACTATGAATATAATCCGGAAACAGATCACCTGTCCCGATGTGGAATTGTATGCAGCGAGATGCAGGCATCCCGCGAAATGGCTTCTTTTGTTTTAGGCAATCTGCAGCTGCGAGCGGCTTTTCCGGAGACTTCTTTTGCATGGAATATGGGAGGTGATCCGGCTGTAATTCCAGATTTAACATATGACCAATTTCTGGATACTTATCATAAGGTGTTTATTCCGGAAAACTGTCTGCTCTATATTTATGGCGATACATGTCTGTCGCAGGTTTTGAATACGGCAAATGATTATTTAAGCCGCTATGAAAAAAAAGGCGTTGTATTTTCTGTAGAAGGAAAGCCTGCACCATGGAGCAGAAATCCGGCTGTAGGCTACTATCCCGTATTCAGCGAGCAAGGGGAATCTGCCGATGCACATAAAAAAGATATTCTTGGATTCAACTGGGTTATGAAACAGAATCCGGAAGCTGTTATTT
>CANBFZ010000094.1 GCA_947367725.1 uncultured Eubacterium sp. | reverse complement strand
CCGCAATCTTGCTGCAAAACCGAATCACGTCTTCTTTCAAATCCAAGCCGATAATTTCCACGTCCCGTCCTTTGAGAACGTGAAGATAATAATACAGCGCAAAGGTCAGATACGCTTTGCCGCATCCAAAGTCAATGATGCGGAGGGTGCGGTCAGCAGGCAGCGCGGAAAATACATCCTCCACAATTTCCAGATACCGGTTGATCTGCCGATATTTACTGTAATGTTTTGGAATTACCTTACCGTCCTGCGCCATAACGCCAAGGCGCACCAGAAAATCGCACGGTGTGCCCTCTGGAATCAATCGTTTCTTTTCCCTGTTGTGTTCTAAAGAAGGCATACCCTTTGTAGCAGGCTTTGTTGTAATACGAGGTTTTTCCGGCTTTGCTGCCAGCACCTGTATATCTTCTGATAACGTGAAAATGTTCACCTGCTTAAATTCCTCTATGACAAGGCGCAGCGCCAGCGCTGCCGCTTCTTCCTCGAAAAGATTCTCATGGGTTACTTTCTTTTCAAAGGTATATTCTGCCTGAAATCCTTGCTTTCCTGCAAATTTTAGGGGACGGAGGATCACTTTGCTGCAAGCTGCAGACTTTTTCCGTTTACCGGAAAAAATCATGCGAACCAGCGCCCCTCCAAAGATACTATCTTGTAATACAGTTTGTAAACGTTCCATTGTGTTTTATCCTTCTTTCCTATATCTGCGCAAACTGCATCAGATACGGTGTTACATAACATTCGATCACTGCCGCAACAAGTAAAAGCGGCATAACAACCAATACAAATCCTTTGGCAATACCGTTCAGCATCGGCAGCAGCTTTTCTTCCTTTGCTTTGCCCAGCAATTTTAGGCTCAGCGTTCTGCAAAGATAAATGCCCATCGCCATAGACAAAAAAAACGCCGGCAGTTCAAAAATCCCATGGGGTAAAAGTCCAAATAGAACGGTTTTCAAGGGGCTCATGATTCCACTAACTCCCACAAGTCCCAAAAGCGCTCCAATCATCATGCTGTTGGATAAAAGTGCCCAAATCGGCAGAAACAACGCGGGGATCAAACCAAGTCCCACACAAAGGGCACAGGCAAAGAGGTTATTACGCAGTAATAGCAGCAGTGAAATCCCGTCTTCTTCTGTCACCACATTCTCTACTGTAGGTGTGTACAGCGCCATGATATCCTGTGCGTCCGTTTGGTGTTCATAAAAGTAAAAGCCAAAAACCGCAGTCATTACAATGAATATGCCTGCTACGATCAAAGTCATCTTCGTTAATTTCTGTCTCATCTCCCGTTTTCCCCCGTTTTCATCCATAAATCTTTGCCAAAATCCACAGCATACAATTAGTCGGCAGCAGTCTATACAGAAGTCCAAGCAGTTCATTGGAAATGCCTACAATTTTGTGTGCAGGCAGTCGCCGTCTGGCAAGCAGCGCCCCTACCGTTTCTGCTACCTGTTCCGCGGACATACCGCTTTGTTCAGAACGTTCCATCTTTGATACAGAAGCAGCAATTCTGCCTTGATACACATCGTCTCCCATCGCGGTTTTGACCCGGTTATCCGTAAACTCTGTTTTCACATCGTTGAGCATAACCGTACAGGTCTCAACGCCAAATGATTTCATTTCAATGCCCAGCGCGTCGCTAAAAGCGTTGAGCGATGCTTTGCTCGCTGCATAAAAACTCTGAAATGGCAGCGGAAAAATTGCTGCCAGGGACGAAATAAAAATAATTTTTCCGCCTCCGCTTTCCCGCATTCTGCCTGCCGCCTGCTGCGCGCAGGCGATAGCGCCCAGAACGTTCACTTCAAACTGTCTGCGGTAATCAGCCTCCGGCGTAAACTCCACCGCGCCAGAAATTCCCATACCGGCGTTGATCACCAATATATCAATGCGATCTACTTGTTCCATGATCATCTCAAACGCTGCTACCACACTGTCTCGATTCGTCACATCACAGCAGATCCAGTCTATTTCCGGAAAAGCAGCGCTGCTTCTTGCAAGACCGAATACCCGATACCCATCCACAGACAGCTGCTTCGCAATGGCAAGACCGATTCCTTTGGACGCGCCGGTCACTACGGCACACTTCTCTATCATAATTTACTGCTCCTTTTCTTTCTGCTGCAACATTGTACCGTTATAAATGTCCTGTCTTATTTTGCGTGTGTGTGCAAGACTGCGCATCCAAAATACAATGAGCAGAACCAGAAACAACACCCCTGCATCCATTCTCCACTGCAGTTTGCCGTCATATAAATCAAATGCGACCACTGCGACTACAATCACTGCCGCAATAAGAATGTCCTTTTTTCTGTCTTTTCTCATCTGTTTACCTCTTTCCTCTATTTCTTCCGGCATCATCCCCGGTTTTCCCATCATAATCTTTTCCATTGACAAAATCAGGATTTTTCTTGATTTTTGTCAATGTTTCTGCATTTTTTCACAGGGTTACGGTCATTTTTCCGTATATTTTTGACAAAATTGACAAAATCCTTGATATTTGTCAACCTTGTCATGGTTACACTCGATTTTATTGACAAATCGGACAAAATTTTAATTTTTTGTCAATCCTATCAAGGTTTTAGCAATTGATACCTTCTTCCTTGTCAACGGCGTTTTCATGATTTACGTTCATTATACCATGCCGATTCCGCTGAACATAGAATCGGCAGGCATGATGCAATGAACGCATCCTTACAGCAACGTTGGTATCATCTTCTGCGTTCATTATACCAGAGCCGCACCTTCTAAAAAAGTATTTTCCGAGAAAAATCTCTTCTATTTTCCACGACACCACCTGAGAAACGTATTCTGTGCAACACCGATCCGACGCGCCGCTTCTCTGGAGGAAATCAAGCGCTGCTCCCATTCTTTGCGAAGATGATAAAATTCCTCCGGCACAGGCTTTCTGGGACGTCCAAATCTGACGCCTCGCGCTTTTGCTGCAGCAATGCCTTCTTTCTGCCGCTGTCGAATCAATTCCCGCTCTGTCTGCGCCACATAGGAAAGCAGCTGCAGCACAATATCCGAAATCAAAACGCCCGTTAAATCTCGATCTCTCTGCGTATTTAAAAGCGGCATATCCAGCACCACAATTGCTGCCTTTTTCTCTTTCGTAATCACCTTCCACTGCACCAAAATTTCATCATAATTTCTGCCAAGCCGGTCGATGCTTTTAATGACAACGGTGTCCCCCTCCCGTAAATGCATCATCATTTTCTGATACTGTGGACGATCAAAATCTCTGCCCGACTGCTTTTCTACAATGATACAATCTGATCTTACACCGTAGTCTTTCATCGCGTCTATCTGTCTTGCCGCATTCTGCTCTTTCGTGGATACTCTTACATAACCGTATGCCTTGCTCATATCCCTAAACTCCTTTTTGCTGCTATTGTAGCATACGATATAGCTTTCGCGTTTCCCTGTACAAAAAATAACGGACAGATTACTGCCCGCTATGAGATCCCGCAATATAAATTCGACTTCTACCGTTTCCATACTCTCGCAAATACCCTGTCTCACAAAGCTTTCGCAAAAGAAGATAAGCCTTGGTCGTTTTAATCTGCAAAAGTGTCTCCGCTTCTTTTCTTGTAATCGCACCATGTTCCCGCACATATCGAAGTAGTTTTTCTTCTTCAGTCAAAAAAGAAACGGTTGCAGGCGCATGCCCATGCAAGGAACTACGTACGGCATCCCGTCCCAATCCATAAACCGCCTGAGTCTCCTGCAGTGTATAATGGCTTTGCGTAGAAAGCCCTGTAATGCGTTCCACATCTTCTTCATTACAGTTTGGCAGCGTTACACGAAATGCGCCCTCTGCCGTCTCAATCTTCGGCTCTTTCGCTTTCGCCTGATATAAGCGCATAATTTTGCTGATGCCAGTTCCGTAGCTTTCAATCAGACCCAAACGATAAAATACCGCTGCCAGATTGGGATTTCTGGACTGCGAAACGCCCATAAAAATCGCGTCAAGAGACAGCCCCTGCACCAAACCACCCAGAGAAACAAACTCTATGCGGTCCTCGTAAATATTAATCAAGGTGCTCGCGCTGAACCCGTAATCACGATGTACAATACAGTTAAGCAAGGCTTCTCTGATAGCGTCCTCCGGATAATCTCTCTGATCGATTCTGTCAAGCCCTGAAAAGGTCGCTTTGGTCTTGTTACTGAGATCAATCAGTTCATATACGCCGTATAGTTGTTTCAACAAAGACCCAGAAAACTCCTTCCGGCTATGAAAAACCTCCTTCTCTCTGCCCTGAAAAATCGCGACTTTGATACTATGCTCACACTGATCCGACAAAAGGCGCGCCAGATTGGTATATAATCCGTCTTCTCCGATAAGATGGAGGTTGCGCATTTGCGGCTGCCCAAACTCAATTGATTTTTTCGCCATCTCCACTTCTAATGCAGAAAAGGTAAGATTTTGCTCCATGCTGCGGCTTTCTTCGTAGGATTTGCCGCTGCTTTCCAGTATCATCTGACGAATTCCCTCATCGCTGACCGGAATCGACGCGCTGCCCTGCCGCACATATACGCCAGAGGATCTCAATCCTTTACTTTTCAGATAATATGGACGCCGGGTTCCCGTCTGCACCGCAATTTCAACCACAGGTTTACCTTCCCGTTCAATGGTTCTGATCTGTACAAAGGGCATAATGTCCGGCATTATCGCATCTGAAAGGGCTGACGACACCCGCAACATAACTGCGTCAGGATCTTCCACGCCTTTTATGGTGCCGTCGTTTCTGATTCCAATATAAAGCGTGCCACCTGCTCCATTGGCAAAAGCGATGACTTCTTTCTTGACGTCATCTACGAAAATTTCTTTCCATTCTATATCGATGTTTTCAATCGGCTTCATTTCCGTTTCCCCCTTCACAAATCATCTTTCTTCTATTATAACCAAAAAAAGAAAAAAATCAATCGAAAAAGAAAGAAAAAGAAAGAAGCGCAATTAAAAGAAATAAAAATTCTGCGATCTAGCATACTACTGTAAAACCGCAGAATCTAAATTTAATGTCTTTATATTTTCCAGTCCACCGGTTTCTGCCCATTTGCCGTCAAAAAATCATTGACCTTAGAAAAATACTTGCCGCCGTAAAACCCGTTATAGGCAGAAAGCGGACTTGGGTGGGCGCCGGTCAGAATCAGATGATTTGGATTTGTAATCAGACTCTGTTTGGACTTGGCATTGCCGCCCCAAAGGATAAAGACCAGTGGCTTTTCTCTCTCGTTGAGCAGGCTGATCACTTTGTCAGTGAAAATTTCCCAGCCCTTGCCTTTATGGGAATTCGGCTGATGCGCCCGAACCGTCAGGCAAGTATTCAGCAGCAACACACCCTGCTCCGCCCATTTGACCAAATATCCGTGATCTGGCGGGTCAATATCGAGATCGTCTTTCAGCTCTCTAAAAATATTTACAAGGGAAGGCGGCTGCTTGATGCCCGGCCGCACAGAAAAAGACATACCGTGTGCCTGCCCTTCTCCATGATAAGGATCCTGTCCTAAAATGACAACTTTGACATCCGCATAGTCAGTATATTTCAGCGCATTGAAAATATCATGCATATCTGGATAAATGGTTTTGCTTCTGTATTCGCTGATTAAAAACTGCCGCAGACTCTGGTAGTATTCTTTTTCAAATTCTCCTGCTAAAACTGTATCCCATTGATTTCCTATGTTTACCATAATTTTCTCATCCTTTCTCCGGTTCTTCCAGTCCTATTTCCTCATATCTGAGCCATCTTCCTTTTTTAATATAGATCAGCATCAGGATTGCGCCGATAAGCCAGGTTACTGGATAACCCAGAATCAAAAGATTTAACTGGTGGGATATATCGAGACTGACCTTAATCCAGATGACGCGGCAAACGCACAGAGAGAAAATGGAAATGACCATGCCCTCAAAGGTTCTGCCCACACCACGAATCGCGCCGATGGCAATCTGCAAAATGGCTAAAACCCAATAAAACGGATACATATATTTCATCATATAAATGCCCGTTTGAATGACTGCCTGCTCACCGGTAAAGATTCGAATGATATAAGGACCGAAGATCAGCATCACTGCCCCTGCGACCAGCGCATAGATCGTTCCCATACTGATCGAAGTCTTCATGCCTTTTCGCACACGGTCAACCTCCCGCGCGCCGAAATTTTGTCCGCAGAAAGTCGTCGCCGCCATACTGATGCTTAAGATAGGAAGCAAAATAAATCCATCCACCCGGTTAAACGCCGCGTAAGATGCCATAACCGTAGCCCCAAAGCTGTTCACGCTGGACTGCACAATTACATTAGATAATGAAATTACAATATTCTGTACCCCTGTCGGCAGTCCGATCTTTACAATCTTCGCCAGTAAATGATCATAAAAACGAACGGCTTTGAAATGCAGCTTATACATTTCATTTGTACGACATAAAAACCGCAAGATAAAAATGCAGGAAATCGCCTGGGCGATATCTGTTGCAAGCGCTGCACCCACTACGCCCATCTTGAAAACGGCTACAAAAATAATGTCTAAAATCGTATTCGATACTGCTGCGATAATTAAGTAAATGAGCGCTCGCTTGGAATTTCCTACTGCATTTAAAATTCCAGCCAACATGTTATATACAACCGCAAAGAAGTGGCCTGCGAAGAAAATCTGCAGATACGCCTTTGCGTCTGCAAATACTTCCTCCGGTGTATGCATCCAGCGAAGGATCCACGGCGTAAACAGAATCCCGATCACCGACAGAATAATCCCCGCGCAAATGGCAATCGCCAGCGTGGTATGAATGGCCTTAAACACCCCTTCTTTATTCTGCGCGCCATACGCCTGTGAAGTGATGACCCCTGCGCCAGCAGACGCACCGATACAAAAGCCGATGAGAAGCTGAATAATGGCGCCGCTTGCGCCTACTG
>CANBFZ010000093.1 GCA_947367725.1 uncultured Eubacterium sp. | reverse complement strand
TAAGGGCTTCTTGCCAATTCACAAATGAATTGGAGCAAGCCCCATTAAGCATAAGGTCTGCTTAGCCAATTGAAGCCCTAGCCCGGTTCACAAAGTGAACCGTTGGCAGGTCTCATGCAAGCAATTCCCAAATCAGTTGATTTGGTGAATTGTACTGCCGCATTCGCTCTTGGAGCAGACCATGATACGACGCGTTCTTAGCCAGCTAAAGCTGGAGAACGCTAGCATAAGGTTCGTCTAGCCAATCACTTCGTTCTTGGGACGAACCATTAGGAGGAAACAGATGAGTGAAGAAAATAAAGTGATTTTCCCTTGTATTCCACTCAGGGGTGTATCTATTTTTCCAAATACTGTGATTCATTTCGATGTGGGAAGGGAAAAGTCTATTCGTGCGCTGGAGAAGGCCATGGCAGATGACAAACTGCTATTTGTGTCTACCCAGAAAGAGGATCAGGTTTTAATTCCTACCTTTACGGACATCTATACCACCGGTACCATTGTAAAAATTAAGCAAATGCTGAAGATTCAAGGTGATGCTGTCCGCGTTTTAGTAGAGGGTATCTGCAGAGCAGAATTGCTGCAGCCTCTCGAGGAAGAAGAATTTTTGTCATGTACAGTTAGACAGATTGAAGAAGAACTTGATATAGAACAGATGTCTCCTGCAGATAAGGCTGCTATGAAGATTCTGACAGAGGCTTTCATTGAATATGCAGCCCTAACTGGTCATGTCAGTGATGATCTGGTTGATAAGGCGATTTCCAACGAGAATCCACTTGTTGTAGCGGATAAAATTGCAAATGAACTGCTCATTCGAACGAGCAGAAAGCAAAAAGTGTTGGAAACATTGGATTTCTCTGAGAGAATTCAGATTCTAACTACGATGATTGCAGAAGAAAATGAAATTGCAGTGATTGAAAAGGAACTTTCTAAAAAAGTCAAGGAAAATATTGACCATAATCAGAAGGAATATTTCCTCAGAGAAAAAATGAAGGCCATTCAGGAAGAACTGGGGGTCAATGAGGATGCAGGTATTGAGGCCGCTGACTGGATGAAACAGCTGGAAGAACTGCATCTCTCTGAGAAAGTGGAAGATAAAATCAAAAAAGAAATTAATAAATTTTCCAAGATGATGCCGTCCTCTGCGGAAGCAACGGTGATCAGAAACTATGTAGAAACAATTTTGGCATTGCCATGGAATCAGGCTTCCAAAACCAGTGTGAACTTGAAAAAAGCGGAGAAAATTCTCAATGAAGATCACTATGGTCTTGATAAGGTGAAAGAGAGAATACTGGAATATCTTGCAGTCATTCATCTTTCAAAAGCCATGAAGGGACCGATTTTGTGTTTGGTTGGACCGCCGGGTGTAGGTAAGACTTCCATTGCGCGTTCCATTGCAAAAGCCTCCGGCAGAGAATTTGTGAGAATGTCTCTGGGCGGTGTGCGCGATGAAGCAGAAATCAGAGGACATAGAAGAACTTATATCGGTGCAATTCCAGGGCGGGTGATTTCTTGCCTAAAAGACGCAGGGGCAAATAATCCGGTGTTCCTCTTCGATGAAGTGGACAAAATCGGTGCAGACTTTAAAGGGGATCCGGCTTCTGCACTTTTAGAAGTTCTGGATCCAGAGCAGAACAGCACCTTTACGGATCATTTCCTGGAGGTACCTTTTGATCTGTCTAAAGTGATGTTTATCACGACGGCAAACTCTACCGATACCATTCCAAGACCTCTTCTTGACCGAATGGAAATCGTGGAGGTGCCAGGCTATACAGAAGAGGAAAAAGTAAAAATTGCCCAGAAATATTTGATCCCGAAGAAAGTGAAAGAGCATGGACTGAAGAAAGACAGTATCAAAATTTCTGAGAAAGCGGTTCACGATTTGATTAACTATTACACCAGAGAATCCGGTGTAAGAAATTTGGAACGAGAAATTGCAAATCTTTGCCGTAAGGTCGCCAGAAAGATTGTGACTGCAAAGGCAAAATCTTATAGCATTTCACCTTCCAATTTGGAAAAATATCTGGGGAAACACAGATTCCACTTTGACATGGTGGAGGGAGAGAATCAGGTTGGCGTAACCACAGGTCTTGCCTGGACAGCAGTAGGCGGTGATACGCTGCAGATTGAAACGACGGCAGTGGCTGGAAGCGGCAAACTGGTGCTCACTGGTCAGCTGGGTGATGTAATGCAGGAATCCGCAAAAGCAGGTATCAGCTATATTCGTTCTGTAGCAGATGAACTGGGCATTGAGGAAGACTTTTACAAGAAGTATGATCTGCATGTCCATGTGCCGGAGGGTGCCGTACCAAAAGATGGTCCGTCTGCTGGTGTGACCATGTGCACCGCAGTGATTTCCACGCTAACGGGAATTCCTGTTAGACGGGATGTGGCGATGACTGGTGAAGTGACGCTGCGCGGCAAAGTATTGCCAGTAGGTGGTATTAGAGAAAAAGTGCTGGCGGCGCATAGAGCAGGTATCAAAAAAGTACTGCTTCCAAAAGATAACGAACCAGATATTGCAGAAATTCCGGGTACTGTTCGTAAACAACTGGAATTTGTACTAATTGATCATGTAAGCCGTGCTTTGGATGAAGCACTGGTAAAATAGAGCAGGTAAATCATGAGAATTATAAAATCAGATTTGGATACAGTAGCCGTAAAACCCAGCCAGTATCCACCGGATACTATGCCGGAAGTTGCCTTTGCCGGCAGATCTAATGTGGGAAAATCCTCCCTTTTAAATTTGCTGACAAATAGGAAAAAGCTGGCAAGAGTCAGCGGCAGTCCCGGAAAGACGCGAACCATCAACTTTTATCTCATTAACGATGCATTTAGAATCGTAGACTTGCCGGGCTATGGGTATGCCAAGGTTTCAAAAAGCACCACAGAGAACTGGGGCGATATGATGGAAACCTATTTTAAAAACAGAAACGGGCTGCGCCGGGTCATTCAACTTGTGGATATCCGGCACAAGCCCAGTGCGCAGGATGTACAGATGTACGAATATCTGCGCCATTACGGGCTGGATGGCATTGTCGTTGCAACCAAGGCAGATAAAGTATCGAGAAATGAAATGCAGAAGAACATCGCCTTGATCCGCAAAACACTGCAGCTTTCTAAGGAAGATCGGGTGATTGCAGTTTCCGCACTGAAGAAAACTGGCTGTGAAGAATTGCTGGCTGAAATAGAAAATATGCTGGAGGGAGAAGATGCACTTTATCACGATTAGGGTTTTGATGCGAAGAATCGCAGCCATCACTAGTCTTTTGCGGGATAAAACAGTTCCGCTGCGGAAGAAGGCGCTGGTCATTTTTGGCATTGTGTATCTGATTACTCCTATTGACCTGATTCCGGCAGTGCTGTTTCCATTTGCCCTTTTAGATGATCTGATTTTATGGATTTATATCCTGTGGACCCTAAAGGATGAATTGGACGCCTATTGGATGGGAGAAAAAACTGTAGATTTGTCCAAAAAATTTCGTGACAAAACAATCGTTGAGGGTGTAGAATTTGATGTAGAAGATAAGGAGTAGAAGATGGCGGCACAGAATGTAAAGGGAAAGATTCTCTTCACCCAGGAAGAAATCTGGGAAAAAGCCAGAACGCTTGGCGCACAGATTACAGAAGACTACAGAGGAAAGGATCTGATGCTGATTGGCACGTTGCGCGGTGCGGTGCCATGGATGGCGGATCTCATGAAACATATCGATCTAGATCTGGAAATGGATTTTGTATCGGCGTCTAGTTATGGAAGTGGAACGGTCAGCTCCGGCGAAGTGAAGCTCAAAAAAGATATTGAACTAAAGATTGCCGGAAAAGACGTGCTGATCATTGAAGATATCATTGATACCGGAAACACACTGAAAGCGCTGAAAGACTATTTTAGCATCAAGAAACCTAATAGCATCAAGGTGTGCACCCTTTTGGACAAGCCATCCAGGAGAACAGCCGATGTGCAGGGAGATTATGTCGGTTTTGTGGTGCCAGATTTATTCATTATCGGATACGGTCTTGATTTTGATCAGAAATACAGGAATCTTCCGTATATCAGTTATTTGGAAGAATCCGATGAAATTGTTTATTAATAATTTTACATAAAAAGGAGATATATAAAAATGGGTTACAAAGTAAACATTGGTTTATCCAACAAACACGTACACTTAAGTCAGAAAGATTTAGACGTTCTTTTCGGTGCAGGACATCAGCTGACGCCGACGAAGGATTTGGTACAGCCGGGGCAGTTTGCTTCTGAAGAAAAGGTTGATATTGTAGGACCGAAGAAAACGCTGACCGGCATCAGAGTGCTGGGACCGGTTCGTCCGGAAACCCAGGTAGAACTGGCGCTGACGGATGCAAGAACCATTGGGATCAAAGCGCCGGTTAGAGAGTCCGGCAAACTGGAAGGCACGCCTGGCTGCAAGCTGGTTGGACCTTGCGGCGAAGTAGAACTCGATCACGGTGTAATCGCTGCACTCAGACATGTACACTTAAACGACGCACAGGCAGCAGAAGCTGGCGTGAAAGACGGAGATTGGGTTAGCATCAAAATCGAAGGCGAGAGAGGTCTGATCTTTGACAACGTACTGGTTAGAGCCGGTGCAAAGCACGAAAAGGAAGTGCATCTGGATACAGATGAAGGAAATGCAGCAGGCTGCGGACCTGACGCAGTGTGCGAAATTATCAAATAAAAAATGCAGGCAGGGATAGACAGAAACATGTCTATCCCCGCTTTTTCATGTAGGATAGGAGTCAAAATGCACAAATTTAATTATCTATGTTCCATGATTTTGGCGGTACTGATGCCGCTCATGATTGTGATTTTAACTTCAAATCTGGTCTTACGTGTATCGGAAGTGTATGTATTTCATTTTAACGACAGTCAGGTCGTGCGCGAAATTCCGTACAACGTATCTGAAAGAGACATGGCAGAGGGGATTGCCTCTTACTGGTCTTCTTTCAGTGGGGAAGCCTTTCAGGTAAATGAAGATAATGGAGTGTATCAAGACCCGGTATTTGACCAGACAGAGCAGCGTATCATGTGGCGGGTGAAAACCGTGCTGAATATTGCATTGGCTGTAGGGCTTTTCTGCTTTGCAATTGTGCTGGCGGTATATATTTATCTCTGGAAAAACGGTTTTAGAGACGCGCTGCGTAATCGGTATCGGGTAGGCGCAGTGCTTACAGCGGCTTTGCTGGTTGGTCAGGGAATCTGCTGGTACAGCAAAGGATTTCGTCTGTGGGCGTATCGATTTTTTGTGGGTATTGAGCTGCCGAAAGAATCGACCACGCTACTGACCGTTTTAGGGGACCCATTTTTTAAAACGTATATCCTTTTTGCATCGATTTTCGGTGCAGCAGTGCTGGCACTTTTGACCTATATCAACTATCATTTGACAAAACCAGAACGGATATTTTATTGACAGACAACAGACTTTGAGAGGAAAGACGGGAGAAAGAACTTATGGTTTATGTATTTTTAGCCAATGGATTTGAAGAAGTGGAAGCGCTGACGGCGGTAGACCTTATGCGTCGTGCGGATATCCAGGTAAAGACGGTTTCCATTATGGAAGATAAACTGGTATATGGTGCTCACGGAATCGGTGTCGAAGCAGATATTCTGTTTCGACAAGGTCTGTATGATAAATGCGCTATGCTGATTTTGCCGGGCGGCATGCCGGGCACGACGAACCTTTGCAACCATAAAGGACTCAACGAAGAACTGCAGCATTTTTATGACGCTGGAAAGCCGATTGCAGCAATCTGTGCGGCACCGATGGTTCTTGGCAGAGCAGGATTGCTTGTAGGACATGAGGCAACCATTTATGAAGGAATGGAATCGGAACTTACCGGCGCAGTTGTACGCAATGACCGTGTGGTCATTTCAAAGAATATCATTACATCCAAAGGTCCGGGTACTGCCATGGATTTTGCGTTGGCGCTGATTTCGTATCTAAAAGGTGCAGAAAGCGCAAAAGCGGTTTCTGCAGAACTTTTATACAAGTAATCAGAGGTGAGAGATGAATTATAAAGTAGATTATCATGTTCATTCCTACTTTTCGGACGGCACGATGAAGCCGACGGATCTTGTAAAAATGTATAAAGGCAGAGACTACGATGTAGTTGCGCTGACGGATCACGATGGCGTGGACGGTGTATATGAGGCGGTGATTGCAGGCGAGGCTCTGGAGATGAAGGTGATTCCTGGGATAGAAATCGGCGGCAGTTATGATTTTGGGGGACAGGAGATTGAACTGCATATCCTTGGCTATCATATTGATACGGAAAATGCGGCACTGAAAGCATGTATCGAGAAATTGCGGGCTTCGCGCAGGGATCGTAACGAAAGATTGCTTGTCCACCTGCAGGGTTTAGGGTATGATCTTGTGTACGAGGATTTAATCGAACGTCCCGGGCAGGATTATATCGGCAAGCCCAATTTTGCCAGGGCTCTGAAGCGAAAGGGAGGCGCGCCGGACAATGTATGGGAACTTTTGGATAGCGTGGAACGGGAGCGAGTTTCTGCTTATGAGGCGATTTCTGTGATTCAAGAAGCCGGCGGTATGGCGGTGTTAGCACATCCGCTGAAGACAAAGGAAATCGGATCGCTGGAGGAGGAAAACTTCTGGAATAATTTGGACGCTATTGTGGCAGATTTGAAAAAGCACAGTCTGAAAGGCATGGAGTGTTATCATCCGTCTGCCGACCATGATCAGGCACTGAAATTGGTGGTCATGGCAGGAAAATACCATCTGCATATTACCGAAGGATCGGATTTTCATGGGGATGAATAAGAAAAAACAAAAGATACTTTTAGGCAACTAAGAGTGTCTTTAAAGATGTTGAGTACAGGTATGGTTTCTGTATCTATTGTATCCGTGATTTTCGCTGGAATTATGGCTGGATGGACACAAAACCTAACTTTTGAATCCAGCATTAAAACATGGTGTAAACTGATAAG
>CANBFZ010000092.1 GCA_947367725.1 uncultured Eubacterium sp. | reverse complement strand
ATCAAAGCGTTCTTCGTTCCAACCTCGGCAGAACAGCCACGATAGGGGCTGTTCCTTTCTTTGGGAAAGTCTTTCTGCTGCGGCGTCCAGCATGTCTTGGACGCTGCGGCAGTCAAAGAGTTTGACGGATTTCTCCACAAAAGCGTAATGAAGCATGTGCAGATGACTGTCCACAAAGCCTGGCAGCATCATTTTTCCGCAAAGATCGATGCGCTCTTTGCAGGATAGGGCAGCGGCCTCCTCGCTGGATCCGACAAAGGTAATCTTTCCATCAGTGATTCCAACGGCTTCTGCTATGGTATCCTTTGCATCCAATGTGCTGATGATTCCGTTGTAAAATAGAGTGTCCATGTTTATGCGTCCTTTTTTTGTGCCTTTTCTTTGTCCTCATAGAACAGATGCATATTCGGGTCGATTTGTCCTTCGCCAAGATAACGTGCCCGGTAGTCCTTCAGAAGCTTGAAGAATGTGCCGCTGAGCAAAAACAATGTTGCTACGTTAAAGAAGGTAGGAAATACCGTAGTAAAGTCCGCGATGACCCAAAGCTGCGCAGGTGTACCGTTTCCGTATACAGTCAGTACCGTTACAATAAATCCCCATAGCGGTGTGCCGATTAAGAAGATTTTGGAAGCGATGTTCTTGATTTTTTCTTTTCCCTTTAGTGCGTGGTCTAAGATAACCTGATAGTAAGTGAACCAGCCAGTGGATGTGGTCATGCCGAACAGGAAAATACTGATGGCAATCATGGTTCTTGCAAATGAGCCGACAGAGGATTCAAAAGCTGTCAGCGTTAAAGTCGCGCCCTGCAGACCGCTGTCCCAGAAGCCGGTTACAATGATGACAAGCCCTGTTAGTGAGCAGACTACGATCGTATCCATAAATACCTCAAAAGCGCCTAAAAGCCCTTGCTTTACAGGGTGGTCTGTGTTGGCGGTCGCATGTACCATCGGAGAAGTACCCCAGCCGGCTTCGTTGCTGTAGACACTGCGGGCAAAGCCCAGCCTCATGGCGTAAGCTACTGTAGCGCCGAGGAAACCGCCGGATGCAGCCTGCTCTGTGAATGCGCCTTTGAAAATCATCGCAAAAGTGTGCGGCAGTTCGCCTGCGTTAACCAGCAGAATAATAATGCTGGCGATGATATAAAAGCTGCACATGATCGGCGTCAGATAGGAAGCGACAACGCCTACTTTTTTGATGCCGCCGATGATTACGACATAAATGCCGAGAACATAAATGACAGAAGGTACAATTAGCGGCAGGTTGAATGTATTTCCCACGGCTTCCGATACAGTATAGTTCTGCAGCGTAATGAACCATGTCATGAAGATACAGCCGCCGAAGATAACCGCGAAAACTTTCCAGAATTTAAATCCTTTTTCTTTGCCAAGCCCCTTTTCCATGTAGTAGGTGGGACCACCGTGAAAACCGCCGTCCAGTGTGGATTCTCTGTAATAAACAGCCAAGGTAACTTCTGCCATTTTGATAATCATGCCTAAAAGGGCTGCAACCCATAACCAGAACAGAGCGCCGGGCCCCCCTGTCGCGATGGCAGTTGCGACGCCGCTCATGTTGCTGACGCCGACGGTACCGCCGATAGCGATGGAAATTGCCTGAAAAGGCGTCAGCTTTTTCTTGTCATCTGCGCCGCCGTTACGACGGTCTTTTTTGAAGAGACTGGTTACGATGTGGCCGAAATGTCGAAATTGGAAAAAGCCGGTGCGTAAAGTCAGATAAACGCCTGTGAGTAAAATCACGATCAAAAGCGGCAAACCGTAGAGGAAATTTGTAAACTGTTCAAAGAGTGCAAACATAATTTTCACCTTTCTTTTCTTAATTTTGTATCATTTATTTGCGCGCAATTTATGATAAAGCAAAAAGTGTGCCAGCATGAAACGGGCAGAAATTTGCCACAATCAGGAAAAATCAATTGCAAAAATGAGATATATATCCTATAATTATCCTATAAATAGTATGCCGATTGGTGAAAGGAAGCGATCATGAAAACGGTCTGTCTGGTGTTTAATAATAGAGAAAATTTTGCAGTGTGTGACTTGCTCTTGCGGAACTTAAAATATGTTTTGGAAAACGAGATCGAAGCGAAAATCTGTTTTTTGGAGGAACTGCGTCACGCTGAAATCGTAGATGCGGATTTGTTTGTCGTGTTGTATGAAGACCGTGTTTATGCAATGAAAGAATATACGGCATCACTGGATAAGGTGATTGTCATGGGCAGGACCATTCAGAGACAGTTTCTACCGGAAGTTTTTAGTATTCCCGAAGGAACCAACGTACTTGTGGTCAATGATTCGAGAGAAAGCACGCTGCAGGTTGCCAATAATTTGTATGAGCTGGGACTGAACCATTTGAATCTGATTCCGTATCTTGCAGGCGAGAATCCAGCCCAGTATGCTGGCACTACTATTGCGATCACACCAGATGAAAAAGTCCCATCTTTTATTCAGAAGGTCATTAACATTCAGAATCGATATATCGATGTAGATACCTTTATTACCATTATCAACAAACTGGGGCTGCACAGCGAGCGTGTGACGCGGAATCTTTTGCAGTATACCCAGCTGGTGGCAGAGAATAATAAGGGGATCAATCAGCATTATGTAGCGGAACATTTGAAGACGGAAATGCTGAAACGAACCATCAGAGATACACAGAATGGGGTTTTAATTATGGATAGAGAGCTTCGGACTGTGTACGTCAATGAGAAAGCGCAGACTTTTCTTGGAATTGATGACAGAGAGGGGGTCAGCATTTCTACCTTTTTTGATGGAGCGATGCTGGAACTGATCTGTGGTGAAGAATTTGATAATCGGCTTGTGAAGTTCCGTGGCAGCAATTATATCATCACGAAAATTGATGTAAAGATTGTCGATCAAGTGGTGGGCTATTCTCTTTTGTTCAATGATGTAAAAGATTTCAAAAATATTGAGAATGCGTTGAACAAGCAGCTTGTGAAAAGCGGACTGATTGCAAAGTACACCTTTGATGATATCTGCTGTGAGAGCCGTGCCATGGGGAAAGCCATGGAGATTGCGAAGAAAGCGGCGCTTTCGGATTATACTGTGCTGGTCAGCGGAGAAAGCGGTACAGGGAAAGAGATGATTGCGCAGTCCATCCATAATTATTCTTGGCGAAGTAGTCAGCCATTTGTAGCGATTAACTGTGCGGCGCTGCCAGAATCTCTTTTGGAAAGCGAACTGTTTGGTTATGAAAAAGGCGCATTTACTGGGGCTTCTGCCAACGGAAAGCCGGGACTTTTTGAGCAGGCCAGCAAGGGCACGATTTTTCTTGATGAAATAGGTGATATGTCTTTAAACCTACAAGCGAGACTGCTGCGTGTTTTACAGGAGAAACAGATTATGCGTCTAGGCAGTGATAAGGTGATTGATGTAGACATTCGAATTATTGCAGCGACCAATAAAGATTTGCGGGAAGCCATTGAACAGAAAGCGTTTCGAGAGGATTTATATTATCGGCTCAGTAATATTCCTGTGGAATTGCCGCCGCTTCGGGAACGTCCTGAGGAAATCCTAACATTGATGAAGGAATTTCTTGGTGCCGTCTATGAAAAACTACACGAAGAGGAAAAAAGAGCGCTTCGTGCGTATGCTTGGCCCGGCAATGTGCGGGAACTAAAAAATGCAGCAGATTATTATATGCTTCTCGGGGAACTTCCGAAAGGGATTGGCGTGCAGCAGCAGGCGCAACGTTTTTTGCGATCACAGGAAAAAGAAACAGATATCAGAAATATGGTACTTTCCATTATCAGGACGCATACGGAAACCGATTGTGGGATTGGGCGCACTGCAATCCTATGGGAACTGAAACAACGGGGCATACAGCTCAGTGACGACAAAGCACGCAAACTGCTGCACCGAATGGAAGCAGAAGGCGTAATAGAAATTGGAAAGGGCAGAAAGGGGTGCAGGGCGCTTTGCTAGTTGTTTCTTATGATAGCAAGGGGAAAGCAAATGACCATTGCAGCGTATAAATGCTGTAAAGAAAGACGGGAAAAGAGCGGCGTGGCGCCGCTCTTTTCTATACAAAACTTCCAAAGGCAGGGAAGTTGCCGTTGAATTTTTTGATACATCAAACTACTTTTCAATCTCTGTGATGAGATTGACCATTTCAATGGCGCTGACTGCGCAGTCATAACCTTTGTTTCCGGCTTTGGTTCCGGCTCTTTCGATGGCTTGTTCGATGTTGTCTGTCGTCAAAATGCCGAACATGACTGGAATACCAGCCCCAAGGGAGATTGCCGCTACGCCTTTGGAAACTTCAGAGCAGACGTAATCATAGTGGGACGTAGCGCCGCGGATCACAGCGCCAAGACAGATGACGGCATCGTACTTGCCGGATTTTGCCATTTTCTGTGCAATCAGCGGAATCTCAAACGCACCGGGACACCATGCGACTTCAATATTTTCGTCCTTTACATCGTGACGTTTCAGTCCATCTAGTGCGCCGCTCAGCAGCTTAGATACGATAAACTCGTTAAATCTGGCGCAGACAATACCGATTTTGATTTCTTTTGATACTAGTTTTCCTTCATAAATTTTCATGTTTTTTCTCCTATCTTAAAATTTAAATTTTTTTAGTATATCTCCGGGAAGAAAGTCAAGTCCTTTGTTGTGGTGGTCAAGAAACATTGACAAAACTGACAAAAAACCGAGAATCTGTCAATTTTGTCAAGGTTATGTGTTCTGGTCTCCAGTCAGTCTGATCTGCCATAGGCAGCATAAAGCCTATTTATAATCCAGAATATGTCCCATTCTTTCTTGTTTTGTTTTTAGATAGAACAGATCGTGCGCAGTGGCAGGCACCTGAATGGGTACACGCTGGGTGATGTCCATTCCAAACTCGGACAGTTCGTAAACTTTTTGCGGATTATTGGTTAAAAGACGTAGTGTCTTGGCACCTAAATCTTTGAGAATCTGCGCACCGATATAGTATTCGCGTAGATCGCCCGCAAAGCCCAGGGCAAGGTTGGCTTCCAAAGTATCCATACCTTGATCCTGCAGTTCATAGGCTTTTAATTTGTTAATGAGACCGATTCCTCTGCCTTCCTGGCGCATGTAGAGCAGAATTCCTCTGCCTTCTGCTTCAATCTGGGTGAGGGCGGCCGCCAGCTGCTCGCCGCAGTCGCATTTGGCAGAACCAAAGGCATCACCGGTGAGACATTCAGAGTGTACGCGGCAGAGCAGGTCTTCACCGTCTGCGATGTCTCCTTTAACCAGGGCAATGTGATGTTCGCCGTTGAGCTTATTGATATAGCCGTGTGCCATAAAGTTGCCGTATTTGGTCGGCAGTTTGGTAACAGCAACACATTCCACCAGTTTTTCGTGTTTTTTTCTATATTCCTGAATGGCTTTGATACTGATAAATTTCAGATCGTATTTGGCGGCCAGCTCTTTCAGTTCCGGCGTGCGCATCATAGTACCGTCTTCCCGCATGATTTCGCAGCAGAGCCCGCACTCAGAAAGTCCTGCAAGGCGCATGAGGTCTACCGTCGCTTCGGTGTGACCGTTGCGCTCTAAAACGCCCTGGGGCTTTGCCAGTAGTGGAAACATGTGACCAGGACGGCGGAAGTCTTCTGGTTTTGCATCTTCATTGACACATTCTCTGGCGGTGAATCCTCGTTCTTCGGCAGAAATACCAGTGGTTGTGTCTATATGGTCAATGGAAACGGTGAAGGCGGTACAGTGGTTGTCCGTATTTTCGTCGACCATCTGCGGCAGATGGAGTTTTTTACAGATTTCGGCACTCATCGGCATGCAGATAAGTCCTTTGCCGTGCACTGCCATAAAGTTGACATTTTCTGTTGTAGCGAATTGCGCGGCGCAGATAAAATCGCCTTCATTTTCTCTATCTGGATCGTCAGTGCAGAGAATAATTTTTCCCTGGCGTAAATCTTCCAGCGCTTCTTCTACTGTACTAAATTGAAATTCTTTCATAGGTGTATTCCTTTCTTTTTACGACGCATTCCAAGCCAGCGAAAGCTGGGAAATGTTGAAGTCCTGACCCGATGCACTTTGTGAATCGCTGGCAGGTTGCGTCAAGCCACGCGCTTACGCTTGTGGGACGCAAAAGCATAAGGTTTGCCTAGCCACGCACTTCGTTTGTGGGGCAAACCATAATACGACTTGCGTCAAGCCACGCGCTTACGCTCGTGGGACGCAAAAGCATAAGGTTTGCCTAGCCACGCACTTCGTTTGTGGGGCAAACCATTAATATCCGTGTTCGGCCAGGAATGCAGCGGTAATATTGCTTTCTTTTTTTGCTGGAGCGGCGCTTGTGTTTCCAAAGGTGAGCAGCCGCTCCACGTATTTTCCAATGCAGTCGTTTTCCAGATTCACGATGTCGCCCGGTTTCTTCTCCGCCAGAATGGTCTCTGACAGGGTATGGGGAATAATCGAGACGGAAAAGCCGGATCCCGAAACCTTTGCTACGGTCAGACTGATCCCGTCAATGGCGATGGAACCTTTTTCTACGATGTACCGCAGCAAGGGAGCCCCGCAGTTTATTATATACCAGACTGCGTTGTCGTCTTTTTGAATTTTAGAAACCGTGCCAGTACCGTCAATATGTCCGCTGACAATATGTCCACCGAACCTGCCGCCAGCTGCCATAGCACGTTCCAAATTCACGCGGCTTCCTGCAGATAAAGCGCCCAGAGAAGAGCGGTTTAGCGTTTCGTGCATCACATCTGCGGAAAAGCCGTTTCCATCAAATGCAGTGACCGTCAGGCAAACACCGTTCACGGCGATGCTGTCTCCCAGGTGAATATCTGCTAGAATTTTCTTGCAGCCGATGTGTAATACTGCTGATGCGGCAGTCTTTTTTATTGCGGTGACGGTTCCAAGTTCTTCGATGATGCCTGTGAACATGATAAAACCTCACTTTCTATCAGAATATCTTCCCCAATTGTGGTGATTTTGGGTGCAGACAGTTTCACTGCGTCTTTTGGAAATGCTACGCCGTCTCCTGCAACGGG
>CANBFZ010000091.1 GCA_947367725.1 uncultured Eubacterium sp. | reverse complement strand
TGGCACAAACAGTTTTTTTGTATAGGGGTCTCTGCCAGACAACGGTTTGTATGATTCCAGAAAAAAATGGTAAGACTAGCAGTAAAGATAAAAGTTCAATCGAAAAACAAGATGATATTTTATATATAAAATATTTTATATCGAATCAGAGAAAAAGCGGTTGACAAAATATTGAAATATAGTATATAATATATTCAAAGAAACGAAATGAACGATCAACTTGTATGTTTGAGAGGAGAAATTGCTATGAAAAAGTTTAACCATGTAATCGTAAGAAGACCTTGCAGCGCGATTAAAGACGGTATTTCCGGCGGGGATTATCCGGGCATTCCTGACTACGAGCTGGCGCTGAAACAGCACGACTCTTATATAGAGGCGCTGAAGCAGTGTGATGTAGATGTGACGGTGCTTCCTGCAGACGAGAGATATCCGGATTCCTGCTTTGTAGAAGATCCTGCGCTGATTACAAGGAAATGTGCGATCATTACCAATCCAGGGGCAGAATCCAGAAACGGCGAGAAACTTGAGATCATTGATGCAGTGAAGAAATTTTTCTCTGAGGATCAGATTGAATATATCAAAGAGCCGGGTACGCTGGAAGGCGGAGATGTCATGATGGTAGGCGACCATTTCTATGTAGGTAGATCTGCAAGAACCAATGAAGAAGGGATTCGTCAGCTGACAGAGATCTTGGAAAAATACGGCATGACCTGCTCCGAAGTGAAATTAGAAGAAGTGCTGCATTTGAAGACTGGCGTCAATTATCTGGAAAACAATAACATGCTGGTATCCGGTGAATTCATTACGAAACCGGAATTTGAGAAGTATCACAAGTATGTCATTCCGGAAGAAGAAGCATATGCAGCAAACTGCATTTGGGTGAACGATACCGTGATTGTACCAGAAGGGTATCCGGCAGTATTGAAGGCAGTACAGGATATGGGTTACAAAACTTTGCTGGTTGATACTTCTGAATTTAGAAAGATTGATGGTGGATTGTCCTGCTTGTCTTTACGATTTTAAGAAAATGCGGCAATAGCATAGGACAGATAACAAAAGATAATCGTTTGCAACAAACTATAACAACACATTGACGAAATAAAAGACGAATCAGTAAGACTGTGCGGGGTTGTTCCCCCAAAAGAAAGACTCTGCACTTTACGACATGTGGGCTTTTATTTCGTCAATTTATTTTGAAAGGGGTAATTTTATGAAACAAGAAAATCAACAAGGGCTAGGCGTTGGAAAGCTGACTCTGTTTGCAGTGGGAACTACCTTAGCTAGCGGCGTGTTCAGTCTTTCAGGAGATTTTGCGGCAGGGGGTGCTTATACCCTTGCGACGTTGATTGGATGGGCTATCTGTGGTGTCGGTATGCTGGGTCTTACTATGTGCTTTTTCAAACTCAGCGTGGTAAAACCGGAATTGACCAGTGGAATTTACAGCTATGCAAAAGAGGGATTTGGGGAATACGTAGGCTTTAATGCAGCCTGGGGCTATTGGATCAGCGCGTTGCTTGCGCAGCTTTCTTTTATCACATTGCTCTTTGCGTCTTTAGGAAATTTCTTTCCCATCTTCGGCTCTGGCAGTAACTTCATTTCCCTTCTGACGGCGTCGATCATTGTATGGGGGTTATCTTTTCTGGTGCTCCGCGGTGTCAATGAAGCGGTGACCATCAATGCTGTTGTGGTGATCGCAAAGGCAGTACCGATTATTGCAGTCATCGTGGCGATTCTTTTTGCAAGAGCGTTTCGGCTGGAGATTTTTTTAGAAAACTTTTCAGGCGTCGAGGGTGGACTTTCTCTGATGGAACAGGTGAAATCTACAGTGTATACAACGGTATGGATTTTTATTGGCATAGAAGGCGCTGTGGTGCTTTCCGGCAGAGGCAAAAATACGAAAGTAGCGGGAACGGCTACGGTGATTTCTTTCCTTTCTCTGTTTGTTCTGTATTTTGTAATCTCTATTCTAAGCATGGGTGTAATGCCGCAGGAAGAGCTGGCGGCACTTTCGAATCCACCGATGGCAGGGCTTCTGGAAGCGGTAGTCGGCCCATGGGGTGCGGCGCTTGTGAATATTGCTGTGATTATTTCGCTGGGCGGCGCCATGTTTTCTTATACGATTCTGTGTGTGGACAGTGCCTTTGGTCCTGCGGCGCAGGGATCTTTTCCAGCAGGTCTTGCGAAAGTGAACCGGTTTCATGCACCGACTTGGGCGGTAATCACATCAACACTGATTGTACAGGGATTTATTGTAATCATTTACTTTAGCGCCAGCACGTATCAGGCAGTTTATGCGCTGTCGACCAGTGCGATCATGGTACCATATGTTTTTTCGGCTTTTTATTATCTGAAACTGGTATTCCGAGGAGAAGGGGTTGCAAGTGGCGGTAGCGTCTTTGGTGCATGGCTCACAGGCATCATTGGTTCCGTGTATGGTGCATGGTTGCTTTACGCAAGTGGTGTGAATTATATTTTGGCAGCGGTGATGCTTTATGCGCCAGGTACACTGCTGTATCTCTATCATAGAAAGAAACAGGGACGAAAGTATTTTGAAACCAAAACAGATCTTGCCATCTGCGTTCTTTTAATGATTGCGCTAATTGTGGCAGTGGTAATGACTGGAAACGGCAGTCTTGAGATATTTTAAAAATCCGGGAATAAAAGGGGAACTTTTGCAGGAAACTACCTGTATCTAAGAACAGGAGGAGAGAAAATGTCAGGAAATTTTACGATGAGTGAAACGAAGAACAATTTAATGCGTGCCTTTGCAGGAGAAAGTCAGGCGAGAAACCGATATACTTTTGCAGCAGGACAAGCCAAAGCCGCCAATTTGCATGTAATTGAGGCAGTGTTTACTTTTACTGCGGAGCAGGAGAAAGAACATGCTGAAGTATTCTATAATCACCTGAAGGAGTTAGCTGGTGAAACGATTCATGTTGACGGCGGCTATCCTGTAGATATTGCCGATTCCGTGGTGCAGCTGCTTCGCTTTGCGCAGCATAATGAATATGAGGAATGGCAGGATGTTTATCCTGCGTTTGGGCAGAAAGCCATGGAGGAAGGCTTTCCACAGGTAGCTAGCTCATTTCAGCAGATTGCTAAGATTGAAAAAATGCATGGTGACCGCATCGGTCATTTAGCCGATCTGATGGAAGCTGGCAAACTGTTTGTATCTGATGTATCTTGCAAGTGGATGTGTCTGAATTGCGGACATGTGCTGGAAGGCACTGCAGCGCCGCAAGTTTGTCCGGTGTGTCAGCATAATCAGGGCTATTTTATTCGTTTAGAACTTGCGCCGTACACAGGTGCAAGCTGTCCCTGCGGACAGTAAATGATAGCGTAAAAGTGCTGACGGTTTATTCCGCCAGCACTTCGTCGAGAATCATCTGCAGATCTTCGCGGCATCCGCCGCATTTGTCGCCGACTTTGGCGGCTTTACATAAGTCTTTCAGATTGGTGATATGTTGTTCTCGAATGATGTCTTCTACTTCTCCCCGGGTGGTATGATAGCAGAGACATACTTCATACGCTCTGGATTGTTTGTCCATGATTGCCTCCTTTATTGTTCTAAAGATATCATACCACAAAACGAACAAAACATCACAGCTTCTTCACAAAATGGAAATAAAAAATATACAAATTCGGTGTAATATAATACTATTATAGAGATACAGGATTTGGAACAGGCGAGGATAAGAGATGAATGACTTTCGCTATAAAGTATATCAGTTTATGCAGGGACGCAGAGGCGTTGACCAGTTTGGACGTTTTCTGCTGTTTGCTGCGATGGTTTTCATGGTGATTTCTATTTTCACCTTTGGAAATCTGTTTTATTATGGGGGTCTTCTGCTGTTTTTCTACGCGTACTTTAGAGTGTTTTCCAGAAATCTTGTGCAAAGGGAGCAGGAGAACAGTTGGTATCTGTCACAGAAATTCCGCCTAACTAAGGGCAAGTCTTTTCGGCAGCGCCGGTATGAGAGAAACTATTACGCTTATTTCAAGTGTCCAGGCTGTGGACAGAAGATGCGTGCGCCGCGGGGCAGAGGCACGATCAAGGTCAAATGCCATGGCTGCCATACGGAATTTCAGAAGAAAGTATAGGGGAAAGGAACTGCGATGACAGAAAGTGAAGAAAGATTATATCAAATATTTGCGGACCTGGATATTACAGAATATCAGGTACATGAACATCAAGCGGTCTTCACATCTCAGGAAGCGAAAGAGGCTGGTCTTACCATGCCGGGACTGAATTTAAAAAATCTGCTGGTCAAAGATAAAAAAGACGGCAGATTTTTTCTGGTTATTTTGGAAGAACACAGGCAGATGGATGGGAAACATTTTAAACAGATTACCGGCTGGCGGCAGATTCGATTTGCCCATGCGGAAGAATTGATGGAGGTGCTCGCCCTTTCACCCGGTGCAGTATCGCCTTTTGGTCTGATTCACGACAAGGAAAAGCAGATCACTGTAGTTTTGGACAAGCAAATTGGACTGGCAGCGGCAGACGTGCTTGTGCATTTTCATCCCAATAGAAATACAGCAACCGTATCCCTTACCAAGGGGGATTTTATGAAGTTTTTAGCGTTTACTGGCCATTCGGTCATTTTTGAAGAAGAAAGGAAGCAATTGATATGAGAAAGACAAAGATTGTCTGCACAATAGGACCTGCATCCAGGGAACCCGATACATTGCGGCGCATGCTTGAGGCCGGGATGAATGTGGCACGCATCAACTTTTCCCACGGTACCCATGCCGAACATCGTAGCACCATAGAAACATTCCGTAGCGTGCGAGATGCATTGGGCGTGCCCGCAGCAGTGCTGCTGGATACCAGAGGGCCGGAAATTCGTCTCAAGGATTTTGAACATGGAGAGGAATGGCTGGAAGAAGGGCAGACGTTTGTGCTGACGACTCGGAACGTGAAAGGCACAAAGCAGATCGCTGCCGTGACATATGCAGATTTTCCGAAGGAACTGCACCAGGGGAATCTGGTTTTAATCAATGACGGTAAAATTGTAATCAAGGTGACAGAAACCACAGATACGGATGTCAAAGGCGTGGTGGTGCATGGCGGGAAGGTCAGCAATCATAAGGGGATTAATCTGCCTAACGTGCATCTGAATATGCAGTATCTGAGTGAGCAGGATAAAGAAGACATTTTATTCGGTATTGCCAATGATGTAGACTATATTGCAGCATCGTTTGTTCGTTCGGCCAACGATGTGCGGGCAGTCAGAACGCTGCTGGATGAAAACGGCGGCAAAGAGATCAAATTAATTGCAAAGATTGAAAGTACGCATGGTATCGAGAATTTTGAGGAGATTTTGCAGCTTGCGGATGGGATTATGGTGGCAAGAGGCGATATGGGCGTAGAAGTTGCTTACGAAATGCTGCCGGGGATTCAGAAGCGCTTTATTAGAAGATGTGTGCAGTCTGGTAAAATTGTTATCACCGCAACGCAGATGTTAGAGTCTATGATTACCAGTCCGCTGCCGACAAGGGCAGAGATCACCGATGTTGCCAATGCGGTGTTTGACGGAACTACTGCAGTCATGTTGTCTGGGGAGACGGCAGCAGGCAAGTTTCCAGTTGAGGCAGTAGCAGTTATGGCAAAGATTGCGGAGCAAGCGGAAGCAGATCAGCCGACTGTACCAGGTAGAGAGCAGGTTTGGCATGAGATGAATGCTGAGGATGTGACCAATGCAGTAGGTCATGCAGCCTGTACCTTGGCAAAGGATATAAAAGCCGGCGCGATTATGGCAATTACGAAGACCGGTTATACGGCAAAGCGCATGTCTAAGTTTCGACCAACGATCAGAATCATCGGTGCGACACCTTATGAAAAAACATTTCACCAACTTTCGCTGGTATGGGGCGTATGTCCAATTATGGCAAGCTACAGATATGAAATAGAAGAACTGTTTGCCCATTGTGCACGGAAAGCAATCGGTGCAGGCTTTATTAAGCAGGGGGATAAAGTGGTCATCACGGCAGGGCTGCCTGTGGATGTACCGGGCAATACCAATATCATTCGTGTTGTAGAAGTATAAGGCAGAACATGCAAGTTGCAGATATGGATAGAATGAAGAGCAGCCGACTTTTGTGATCAGCTGCTCTTTTGATTGGCAATGGAAAAAGCTGCCTTGTATAAGGCAGCTTTCAGATATCGCTAGTTCGTTCTTATCAGTCATTCCTCATCTTCTTTTTCCGTCAGCAGTTTTTCGTACTCGGAGAAAATCGCATCCTTGATCTTGGTTCTCGTTTCAGAAAGTAGTGGATGTGCGATATCTCTGAAGTCACCTTCTCCCATCTTTCTGCTGGGCATGGCAATGAACAGTCCGTTTTGTCCTTCGATAATCTTGATGTCATGTACTACGAATTCATCATCAAATGTGATAGAGACTACGGCTTTCATTTTTCCCTCGTCGTTAATCTTACGGATTCTCACATCAGTTATGTTCATAATTGACCACCTTTCTTGCTGTATGGTGCGCCCCTGTCAAGCAGGCTGCTTTGAAGGCACTTCTATTATACAACATTTCCCAGATGGTGGCAATATAAAATAACTAAAATGTCTGATTATTCGAGGGCGCCTTGCAGATTTTTATATCCTGTTGACAAAATGATCAGGTTAGGCGCCTAGCCGTAAATGCGCTTCTTTCTCAAAAAATTCTTTGGTTTCCTTGGCGACTACACCGCTTAAGCAAACTAATGCGATGAGATTTGGAATCGCCATGAGACCGTTGAAAATATCCGCGATGGTCCATACCGCCTCTACGGTTAGGAATGGACCGATGAGTACTGCGAAGATGTACAGCCATTTGTAGGTCATCAGCACCCCTTTTTTCTTGCCTGTCAGATATTCAAGGCATCTTTCAGAATAATAGTCCCAGCCCAGAATTGTCGTGAATGCAAAGAATGATAAACACAGCATCAGAATCAATGCACCTGTGCTCTGACTCCAAGGTAAGCCCTGTCCAAAGGCATAGGCAGTGCATTCGGCGCCTTCCAGCCCTTGCTCTGTTGCGCCTGTAATAATCAGGGTGGTACC
>CANBFZ010000090.1 GCA_947367725.1 uncultured Eubacterium sp. | reverse complement strand
TCAAACGGCAGATCTGCTGCGACAATGTCCCGCATTCTATTTTCAATCTCCAAAACCTGCTCGTCTGTTACTGGCTCTGCCGTTTTGATCTCTGTATAAATCCCTTTGTTTAGGGAGTTCTGGATTTCTACCCGCACATTGCCCAGACAGTCCGATACCGCTTTTAAATAAATCAGCGACAGGCTGTATTGATAAATCAGATTGGCCGCCTGCGTACGCATATCCAAAAATTCCACACGGCAGTCTTTTTCCAGTACATAAGTCAAATCTTCAAACTTGTTGTCCACCTTTGCCGCTAAGATTTTATATGGTAATGGATTCTGATATGCTTTATAAACCTCTTCAATCGTTGTCCCTTCCTGCAGTTCCCGTAGCTCCCATGGACTGCGAGGTCCCGGCTTGAGTTCAATCTTCATAATGTCCCCCTTTCATTTCACTCTATATTTTTATTGTACCACAAGTACGCATTCTGTGAAAGAAAAACATAAGAGAGGGATTGCTCCCTCTCTAAAGTGCTGAAATTAGCAACATGTAGGTTCACATGAATCGCATCTGCCGCATCCGAAAGCGCCCGGATTACAGAACAGCAGTACCAGCAATAAGAAAAAGAATAACAGACTATCGTCCATTCCTCTTCCATGATTAAAACATGACATCTTACATACCTCCTGTTTCATTCGTTTGCTATATAGTATGTGTTCTGCTTGTCACAGGTTCATAGGAAATCATCGTAAACCGGCAAATTCTGATTTTCATTAAAACGGTGTTTCCTCTCCGTCTTGTGCTGCCTTAAAATCCGCTTCCTCATCTACGCCCGCAAGAACCTGCACTGTATCCTCCACAGCATCATAGCAGTCTGCCTGTTCCTCGCACTGTACAGAATCCACTGTTTCCGCAGTAGGTATCATCTGTGTCTGCAGTTCTTCCCCTTCTGCACAGGTGGGTGCCGGCGGCAATGCACCTTCGTAACTAGCCGCATCAGATTGTTCGGAAGCTGTATCTCGTAACTCTTTTCTGTTTTCCTTCCCTGCGTTTTCAATCTGCTTTTTCTGACGCTGCTTTCGCTCCGCCTCCATGGCACGTCCTTCTTCCACCGCTTTCCTCGTGTTATTTCCCAGGTACAAATCTACTATCTTTCGCATCTCTGCCGCATGGAGGGTAATCCCTTTGCTCATACGTTCATGATGTGGATCCCAATCACGGAGATCATATTTTGCCGCAGTACCGTTCCAGCTGATAATATTCAGTTCCCGGTTCCAACCGCTGTCAAATTTGGTGATAACACCCAAATGCTCCCTAATTTCAAATGTAATATTTCTTTCTGACATGTTTAACCTTCTTTCCATGCCAGTTCGCCCACTCATATATTACCATTATTTACATTTAATGTCAATATAAGATTAGATTTCTTTTTCATCCCAATCGCGCAAGCGAATACGCCATCATAAACGCCCGCTTTAAAAATGCGTCAAACAACAGTCGCACCCCATGAAAATGCACACGCTGTCCACAGTTTATAAGGTGGCCTTATGTGCAAACACAATCACTACAATCTCCGGTCTATTAAAAATTCGGAACGGAAATGTGCTGTTTCCAAGCCCTCTGCTGATTACCATGGTACAGCTTCCACCATGCTGCGCCTGATGAAGCCCTTTTGTCAGTTTAGGCAAAATCCCCTGTCCAGGCGCAAAAAGTCCCTGGGTAAAAGGGAGTCGAATCTGTCCGCCATGGGCATGTCCTGCGCAAATCAGCCGCACACCCGGCAGCGCATACTGTTCCAAAAATTGCGGTTCATGCACGAGAAGCAGTGCAGCATCCCCTTCGCCAAATGCGGCCGTCATCCCCTCAATGGCTTGACGAATCACATTGCCGTCAATTTCCGTATCGGAAATCTTTCTTCTTTCACACTTCTCTCCTTCTTCCAAGGCACCACCATAGATCTTTGCCTGGTACAGCGTTTCTTCCGACACGCCCAGAAGATGCAGCCTCTCATCATTCCAAATAAAATCTTCTGATCGATCCAGCAGCAAGTGCACGCCCATTTCCCTAAGTGCATCGTACATTTGCGATATATCTTCCTGCGGCAACGCCAGTTCATGATTGCCATTCACATAATACACCGGCGCGATCTGCAGCAGCCCTTTCATCAATGTAAGCCCTGCCGCATAGTCGGTATGATTTCGATCTACCAAATCGCCCGTAAACACAATACAATCTGGTGAAGCTGCTGCTGTTTTTTTCAGCAGTCGGCGCTGTGCCTTTCCAAAATATTCACTCTGCAAATCCGACAAATGCACAATCCGAAGTCCGTCTAAATCCTGGGACAGTCTATTGTCACTGTAAGAATAGGTTGTTATTTTGATACTCTTTCTGCTCCACTGCAGAAAAAGTGCCAAAAGCAGCAATGCACCGATTCGTATGCTCATAAAACACCCTCTCTTCCTATATTTCTTTCATCATTATAGTAAAAGTCACTCCGCATGGCAACTACTTCTACACGACAAATGCGTAAAAAGGTTTGCGCTTTTTCGCTGCTGACCAAACAGACAATTTCCCAAATTTTTGTCAGTCTTGTCAGTGTTTATGGCAAAAATCCTGACTAAACAGACAATATCAAAAAAAATTGTCAGGTTTGTCAGTTTTTCAGGGATAGATGATGTGATTTTGATATGATTTACTGACAAAATCCTACAGAATTTAAAACTTTGTCTGTAGTGGTCTTTGCAAATTAATTTCATGGGTTTTGCCGTGATTACTTCTGCATCCCCTGTATACAATCTATCCCCTTTGTGATATACTGTTACTCACCTATTGCAAGAAAGGATGGCAAAAGAATGCAGCAGCAACCACAAAACAACAGTCCGAAGCCTATGAAGCTCATCGGGGACAGAGCATTTTATAAAAAAGTACTTCTCATTGCCGTCCCGATTATGCTGCAAAATGGCATTACCAATTTTGTCAATATGCTGGATAACATTATGGTCGGTCAGGTAGGTACAGAGCAGATGTCCGGCGTTTCCATTGCCAATCAGCTGACCCTGGTTTTTAATATGGCTGTATTTGGCGCCGTTGCAGGCGCAGGTATTCTCGGCGCCCAATTTTTCGGCAGCAAAAACAACGAAGGTCTCCGCTATACCATGCGGTTTAAACTGCTCTGCGGCGTGGTTCTGACACTGCTTGCCGCGTTGCTTCTGATTCCTTTTGGTGACAAACTCATCGAAGCCTTTCTGCATCAAGGCGAAAGCCACGGTGACCTTTCCGCTACTTTAACCTACGGTAGGAATTACTTACTGATTATGCTCGTCGGGATGCTGCCAAGCGCTATGTCCCAAGTCTACTCCAGTACGCTTCGCGAAACCGGTCGTACCGTCGTACCAATGATCAGTGGGATTGTTGCCGTGCTTGTAGACCTGGTCTTCAACTATATTTTGATTTTCGGAAAATTCGGCGCACCGGCGCTGGGCGTACAAGGCGCCGCCATCGCAACGGTACTGTCCCGTTTTGTCGAACTTGCCATCATCGTCATATGGACACACAAACATACACAGCAGCTTCCATTTATACAAGATCTCTATCGCAGTTTTCATGTGCCAGCGCGTCTTATTAAACAACTTTCTCGCGTCGCCACGCCGCTATTTCTCAACGAACTACTCTGGTCACTGGCGCTGGCTTTCCTTGCGCAGTGCTATTCCTTGCTGGGGCTGGATGTGGTCGCCGCAGAAAATATCGCCAATACGCTGAGTAATGTCACCAATGTGGTCTTCGCTTCCCTAGGCAGCTCGGTCGGCATCATCGTAGGCCAGCTGCTAGGTGCAGGAGAACTAGAAAAAGCCCGCGAAGAAGATAACCAGCTCATTGCGTTTTCTATGTTCTGCAGTGTGCTTACAGGCATCCTCCTCATCCTTATCGCCCCCCTGTTTCCACAGATTTATAATACCGAGCCGGAAATTCAGCATATCGCCATGCGTTTTATCCAGATCCAAGGGCTATCTGCACCGCTGTTCGGATTTATCAATGCGTCGTATTTCACCTTGCGTTCTGGTGGAAAAACCATCATTACATTCCTCTTTGACAGTATGTTTCTATGGATCTGCACCATTCCAGCCGTCACCATCATGGTTCGCTTTACCCACCTTCCTGTCGTATGGGTCTTTCTCATCGACCATGCGCTCGATCTGATTAAATGCGCCATCGGTTTCGTCCTGGTAAAAAAAGGCGTCTGGCTCCAGAATCTGACGGGAGAACAAGACGGAAGATAAAATGGAAGTGAAAGTTGTGCAGACTAACCATCATCATCACCAATCTGCACAATCCATCGTAAAATAATAGGGTCAAAGTTGTGCAGATGTCTATTTAAAATCATCCCTATGCACAACAAATGCCCGCACAAAGCCAAATCAGGCTCGCTGTAGTTTTGTAGAATGTGCGAATCTCAGGTAAATTGCACAACTATAGAAGACAAAAAGGAGTAAAAGTTTTGCAAATGAATGCTGCATCGTGAAATTTGCAAAACTGCATGCCAGTCAAAGACTGTGAAGTTATGCAAATCGGACAGTTTCCGATCTTCTTGCACAACCACCTATCTAAAAACATAAAGCAATCATCCACCGACTAAGTGATCTGATCCCAAAAATTTATATAAAAATAACAACCCATGTAATTTCCATGCACGGGTTGTCGTTTTATCAAATCCCTTTTACAACGTAATCTCCAGTTCCACCGGACAGTGATCGCTGCCTAAAATATCAGTATGAATCTTCGCGTCTACGATTTGATCTGCAATGCGCTCGCTGACGAGAAAATAGTCAATTCTCCATCCGGCGTTGTTCTTGCGCGCATTGAAGCGGTATGACCACCAGCTATATACGCCCGCCGCATCCGGATACAAATAACGGAACGTATCTACAAAGCCGCTTGCCTGCAGCTGGCGCATTTTGTCCCGCTCCTGATCAGAGAATCCGGCATTGCCCCGATTGGTTTTCGGATTTTTCAGATCGATTTCTTCCTTTGCCACATTCATATCGCCGCAGATGATGACCGGCTTCTTCGCGTCAAGTTCCAGCACAAATTCGCGAAAATCGTCTTCCCACTCCATGCGGTAATCAATCCGCTTCAGCTGATCCTGGGCGTTGGGCACATACACATTGACAAGGAAAAACTTTTCGTATTCCAAAATTACGGCTCTGCCTTCATCTGTATGCTTTCCGAAATTGATTTGCACCGATTGAGGCGCTTCTTTAGCAAAAATGGCCGTACCGGAATAGCCCTTTTTCTCAGCGCTGCTGTAAAATTCCAGATAGTCCGGCAAATCCACCTCTGCCTGCCCTGCCTGCATCTTCGTCTCCTGAATGCAGATAAAATCCGGCGCCAGCCCTTTCATAGATGCAATAAATCCTTTGCCAAGACAGGCACGCAGCCCGTTGACATTCCATGAAATCAGTTTCATCATTGTGCCCCTTTATAATGTGCAAAGCTGGCAAGCAACCTGCGCAGCAACTTTTGCATTGTGGTAGACAAGCTGAATATTGGCTTCGAGACTTTCTCCGCCAGTCAGTTCCTTCACCTTTGCCAGTAAAAACGGCGTCGTATCTTTCCCGCTGATGCCCTGTGCACTTGCTTCCTGCACCGCCGCGTCAATGGCGCCGTTTATGCGCGCCGCGTCCATAGAAAATGCCTCCGGAATCGGATTGGCAATCAGCATGCCTGTATGCAATCCGCATTTTCTCTGTGCATCAAAGGCCTGCGCTACTTCTTCTGGGGTATCCAGCCTGTAATCTACGCCAAATCCGCTCTCTCTGGTATAAAATGCAGGCAGCTTCGAAGTGCCATAACCGATCACCGGTACGCCTTTGGTCTCCAGGTACTCCAGCGTCAGCCCCAGATCGAGAATTGCTTTTGCCCCTGCGCAAACGACCATGACTGGCGTGCTTGCCAGCTCTTCTAGATCTGCAGAAATATCCATCGTAGCCTCCGCACCTCTGTGTACGCCGCCGATCCCACCTGTCGCAAAGATTTTTACACCTGCCATATTGGCAATCATCATAGTCGTTGCAACCGTTGTCGCTCCGTCCATTTTTTTGGATAAAACCACCGGTACATCCCGCCGAGATGTCTTCACAATTTCTGTGCCTTTCTTGCCCAGATACGTAATTTCTTCTGTAGACAGTCCACACTTCAATTTGCCGCCCAGGATTGCAATCGTCGCAGGCACCGCCCCATGATCCCGGATAACCTGTTCTACTGCAAGGGCAGTTTCCACATTTTGGGGATATGGCATACCATGGGAAATGATCGTAGATTCCAGTGCAACCACCGGTCTGTTGTTGTCAAGCGCCTCTCTCACTTGCGGCGCAATGTCTAAATATTTGTTCATACTGGCCCCCTGTTTATCGAATCATCGAAAACTTTTTTTCGACTTTTCATTTCTCAAAAAGTATTCTTACTTAAATTATAGTCTGTTATCCCTTTTTTTACAAGTTATTATTCGTATGAATCTGTGAAGAAGTGGTGATACTAAACTGCAGGAGGTGAAGAATATGCGACAAGCAGAACACAAAAAAGGGAAAGACAAAGTTGCCGCGGTTTTGATGCTTTGCTTCTGTCTCATCGCTTTAGTATCGATTTTTACCATAAAATCCAGCATCGACAAGATTACCAAAAGTGCCGGTGACGTGCCTGTAACAACAGAAACGCCGACAAGACCACAACCCAATGCCGGTGCAGAGAAAAAAAGCGACGCGGAAGAAGCCGAAAAAGACACCGAAGAAGCATCTGCAAAGATTCCTACCGTTGACAGCAAGAAACAATCCGCAGGCAAGACTGCCTTTGCAAGCCCCATGGACATGACCATTGCAAAGATTTCAAAAAAGTACTCCATGGATATGGTAATTTACAACCTGACCCTCGATCAGTACATGACCCATCCCGGCATCGATTTTGAAGCGCCCACCGGTTCTAGTGTAAAAGCAGTAGCAGACGGCACCATCACTGAAGTTTATACAGATGATGCTTACGGCATTACCATTGAAATCACGCATAAAGACGGCTACATTTCCCGCTATGCAAACCTGGCCACAGATAAACTCTG
>CANBFZ010000089.1 GCA_947367725.1 uncultured Eubacterium sp. | reverse complement strand
CGGTAGATAAAATTGTACTCTTTGTAACGGACACGACCTGGTCCATTCCGCCGATTATTCTGGCCATGGCCATCGTACTGATGCTGGGTTCCAGCGCGCAGAACGTTGCCATCTCTGTGGCAGTGGTCAGCTGGGCACAGTTTACGAAAATTGTCCGCGCCAAAGTACAGGCGCTGAAAGGGCTTTCCTATATTGAAGCGGCGAAGATTTGCGGGGAAAAGGATATTTCCATTATATTGCGCTATATCCTGCCCAATCTGGTATCGACGATTATTATCCTGGCAACCCTGGCGCTGCCGTCTGCGATTTTGTCGACCACTTCCATGGGCTTCCTTGGACTGGGCGCGCAGCAGCCGCTGCCTGACTGGGGCATGATTTTGTCCGAGGGTATCCAGTACATCAAAAATGCGCCATGGATTTCTCTGGTACCGGGTCTTGCAATCGTGTGGACGGTGCTCGGCTTTAATCTGGTCGGCGAGGGTGTCAAGGAACTTCTGGACCCGCGGCTGAAAGTGTAAGGAGGGCAAAAGAATGAGTGAAAATCTTTTAGAGGTCAGAGACCTGTGCATTCAGTTTGAAACCCAAGGCGGTACAGTCAAGGCTGTGGATCATGTCAGTTTTGATATCAAAAAGGGAGAAGTTTTTGCGCTGGTCGGTGAATCCGGCTGCGGCAAGTCTACTACCGCTATGGGGGTTATGCAGCTGATTAAATCGCCGGGCAGCATCAGCGGCGGAACCGTCAACTTCGACGGAAGAAATCTGCTGGAGCTGAGCCGGCAGGAGATGACCAAAGTGAGAGGCAGCGAAATTGGTATGATTTTCCAAAATCCGCTGGACTCTCTGAATCCGGTTTATACGGTAGGCACGCAGATGATGGAAGGACTCTTAGTCGAGAAGATGGAAAAGGAGAAGGCATACCAGATTGCTTTTGATATGCTTCGCGATGTGAAGCTGTCCGATGTGGAATCGAGAATGAAGTCCTATCCCCATGAAATCAGCGGCGGCATGCGGCAGCGGGTCATGATCGGCATGATGCTGTGCAGAAATCCAAAACTGCTCATTGCGGATGAGCCGACTACGGCGCTGGACGTAACCATACAGGCAGGCATCATTGCGCTGATGAATGAGCTGCGCAAGAAATATGACTCTGCCATTTTGATGATTACCCATGACTTTGGCATTGTGGCGGACGTGGCGGACAGAGTCGGCGTTATGTACGCAGGCAATTTGATAGAAGTGGGGGAAGTCTTTGAAATCTTTGACAACCCGAAGCATCCGTACACCAGGCTTCTTATGAAAGCGCTGCCGACTATTACCAAGGAGGAAGGCAGATTGCAGACCATCAAGGGCTTTGTGCCCAACCTTGCGGAGGAAAGAGCAGGTTGTAATTTTGCGGACCGTTGCCCTTCCTGCACATCTTTGTGCAGGGAGAAAAAACCTGTACTCAGGGAAGTGGCAGACCAGCATTTCTGCGCGTGCTTGCTGCAGGAGGGAGGTATGGAACATGCAGACTGAAGATAAAACACTGGTAAAAATAGAACATCTGAAAAAATACTTTCCTCTGCGCAGAGATAAGAAAAATGCCTTTGTCCGCGCGGTGGACGATGTGACTTTGGATATTTTCCGGGGAGAGACCCTAGGTCTTGTAGGGGAAAGCGGAAGCGGTAAGACCACGCTGGCAAAGATGATTCTGGGGCTTTTGCCGCCGACAGAGAGCACCATTTATTTGGACGGACTCGATGTATGGGACAAGAAAAACAAAAAAGCCCTGCGGCAAAGCGTGGGAGCGGTGTTTCAGGATCCTGCGTCATCGCTGAATCCGCGTTCTTCCATTTACCGTTCTTTGGAAAGACCGCTTTTGATTAACGGCTATACCAAAGAGACCGCGAAGGATTTAATTTTCGAGACGGCAGAAAAAATTAATATAGGGCTGGAACTACTTGACAGATTTCCTCATGAACTGTCAGGCGGACAGCAGCAGAGAGTCAGCATTGCCCGCGCCATCATGCTGAAACCGAAGCTTTTGGTGCTGGATGAACCCACCAGCGCCTTGGACGTATCGGTGCAGGCGCAGACGCTGAACGAACTTCTCAAGCTGCAGGACGAACTTTCCATGACCTATTTGTTCATTACCCATAATCTGTCGGTAGTCAGGTACATGAGCGACCGGATCTGTGTCATGTACGGCGGTAAAATCATGGAAATCGGAAAAACGGCGGATGTATACGCGTCTTGCACCCATCCGTACACCTTTGGGCTGCTTTCCTCTGTGCCGCCGCTCCATCCAAAAGAGCGATACCGCAAGAAATATCTGCTCAACGGCGATATGCCGAGTTTGACCGAAGATACGCCGGGCTGTCGTTTTGCTGGCAGGTGTAAATATTGTAAAGAGATCTGCAGGGCAGAAGCGCCTGCGATGAAAGCAGTGGGTAACGGACATTTTTCGGCGTGCCACTTTGCAGGAAAACTGGAACTTTAACATTGCATCAAGGAGAATAGATGAAAGATTTAAAAATACTGAATGCAAAAATTCCTAACTTTAAAACAGATACCTGGGAAAAAGCCGATATTTTAATTGATCATGGAACCATTCTCAAGGTGGGAACAGTGCTTGCAGATACAAAAGAAACCATTGACGCAGATGGAAAAATCGTCTCGCCAGGGTTTATCGACATCCATGCCCATGAAAATCAGCTTACTGGCGGCGATCATGATTTTTTTACGGCAGCTTGTGAAGTCAGAATGGGCGTTACGACAAAAGTAGGCGGAAACTGCGGCGACAGCTATAACAGGCTGGAAGATTTCTGCAGCAGGGTAAACAGTCAGGGCAGTCCGACCAACTATATGATGTTTGTGGGACAAAACAGCCTGCGGCAGCATGCGGGGGCAGATGACAGATATCAGCCTTCCACAAAAGCGCAGCTTGACCGCATGAAACAGGAACTGGCGTCTTGTAGGAAATATGGACCGGTGGGTCTTTCCTGCGGCTTTGAATACGCACCGGGGGTTACCACGGAGGAAACGGTGGAACTTTTATCAGCTTTGGAGGATCCCGGGTATTTGACTTCCGTCCATTTTCGGGCAGATGGAGCGCAAAGCGTTTCGTCTATCGACGAGCTTGTTGCAATTGAGAGAAGAAGCGGCTATGGCATGCAGATGTCACACATCGGAAGCTGCAGCGCGGTAGGCTATATGAAAGAAGCGCTGGCGCGAATTGATGCAGCCAGAGCGACCGGTGTGGATCTTACCTGTGACTGTTATCCTTACACGGCGTTCTGTACCGGCATCGGCACGGCGGTATTTGATGAAGCCAGCTTTGAAAAATGGGACTACAGCGATCTGATGGTTACGGCGGGTCCCTATAAAGGACAGCGGTGCGACAAGGCTTTGTTTGAAAAGCTGCGGGCAGAGGAGCCGGATCTTTATGTAGCGGCCTTTGTGATGAACGAGCCGGAGGTAGCGCTTGCCTATCAGGCGCCTTATGTTATGGTAGGCAGCGATTGCGGCTTTACAGACGGGGGCGGACATCCGAGAGGCGCGGGCACTTTTCCGCGGGTACTTGGACGTCTGGTGCGGGAACAGGGCGTTCTGACTATGATGGACGCGCTGCGCAAGATGACAGTGCTGCCTGCCGAGCGTCTCAACCTAAAGACAAAGGGTGAGATTCGGGAAGGGTTCGACGCGGATATCGTAATCTTTGATGAAACCACCGTTGCCGACTGCGCCACCTACGAACAGCCGACCCTGCCGCCTGACGGAATTTCTTATGTCATTCTGGGCGGACAGATTGCGGTGAGAGACAAAATCATGGTAAACGGAACCTTGGGACGGTTTATCCCATATCAAAACAGCTAAATTCATAATGGTATCTATCGTAAGCAGCCACCAGGACATAGACGTTCCGGCGGCTGCTTCACTTGTGGCGGCGGTTTCATCCTGGCAACAGGCTGCGAATATCCGTCTGCACTCAACTTCGATATGGCAAAGCGGATTGTAGAAGAAGCAGAAACCTACGGGAAATATAATAAATAAAATGAGATGAGGAGCGCATCGTCCTCTTCCACATAAGGACGTGAGGAGATGAAGGGCAACGCTGTATCAAATTACGGGATAGTCATTGGTGGCTATGCCGTTTTTGTTCCTTTGTATGCTTCTGTTTTAAGCGTTCTTGGAATATAGATTCATATTGATCAAATTATTTCGTTTTTCTCAATATCCACAGTGCGTAACTTAAGCTAATAATACATAATACTGCACTTGAAATAATATGAAACTTCATTGAAGAATTTTCAACAGCAAAAACGCTCGAAGAATTTACAAAACTATGTGCAATAATACACGGTAAAAGGCTCTTTCCTTTGTAAAAAATAATTGTAAAAAGAAAACCTATTGCGATTGCATAACAAACTTGTAAGAGTGTAGGTATTAAATCTTTTCCGTTCAGTAAGTTTACAATATGTCCAATTCCAAAAGTAACACTTGAGATAACAATCGCCAACTTTACATTGTCATTGTATAATGCTTTGAACAGAAATCCACGAAAAATAATTTCTTCAATGAATCCAACGCAGAGCATACTTAAAATATATAACACAGTTTCTAAAACAGACAGCTTCATCGTAACGCCATTCCATAGGTTAATACTCATAATTAGAAGTAGCGGAGTAAAATATAAGAAATTTCTAAGGCTTCCATCAAAAGAACACAGACCGTATTTTTCTTTTAAGTTGTGTTTACTCACAAAAACTAAAAGAAGCAATGTAAAAACTATAGCAACGGGTGCAGCAATTATTTTTTCAGTGCCAAGAGAAGCAGAAAAGCTGTCAGCAACACTAAACAAAACAACATAGGAAATAATCCAAACCAATGAGAAATTTAATTCATTTTTCTTATATAAACGATACATTATAATCCTCCTTTTAATGAATAAACTGTTCCGTCAAATACCAAGTCTAAATCAGATATAATCGTCTGTTCGTCATAGGTCATTTCGTTATTTGCAAACATACTTGCATATCCATGTGCAATCAGGAATAATGAACGGAAAATGGTTTTCGCCTGTTCTGTATTGACCTCTACTTCTTTACTCAGTATAGCTATAATAGGCTGTAATTCTTCAGAATTTATCAACTCAGAAATATTTTTTCCTATAAACTCATTTGTTTGAAATAGAAACCGAAACAAATTTTTTTCTGTTTCAGCAAAGCGTATATAATTCAGTCCAATATCTTTCATCGGATTTTCACTCTGAATATTAGTTATATATTCGGAATGATACTCATCTGCCTTAATATATACATTTTTTTTCAATTCCTCTATTGTTTTGAAATGATACATAACAGGTTGAGTGGAACAGCCTAATTTTTTTGATACAGTTCGTGCATTGATATTTTCTGCTCCCTCACTTCGTGCTATCTCAAATGCTGCATCTATAATCATCTCTTTTGTAATTTTCACCTTTGGTGGCATATTTTTCACCTCTCTGTCATATTATAATTGTTGTTATATAACATAAATTATAATAAAATGAGAGATTTTTGTCAAGTTTCGTAACGAAAATATAGTAAAAATAAGCGACAGAGAATTTACTCCCTGCCGCCTTGTCTACTTATACGAATATAATTTCCCTCTCCACAATCTCCATAGCACAAGCCCAAATGTTATTCATTTGTCCAACCCATTCTAAGGCATTTTTCGCCTTTAGGCGTTCTGTGATACCCTGTGCCTGCTTCATCTGTTCTACAAGTCTTTCAAAGCGTTTCTCCGCCTGTTTATCGACATCCGCAAGATAATCATTCAACTTGCCACTTGTGAGTAGCGTGGCGTAAAGCGCCCTCTTATGTTCCTGTAAATATCGCTTGTGTCGCTGCCCCCATAAACCGATAGGCTTGTATTCTTTTTCGGTTGGTAAAGTAAGACAAGGAATATAATAATCTCCTTGTGGTTCATACCAAAGACCATTGCTTTCATCATAAATGTACTTATCCATTAAAAAATCCTCCGTTATAATATATTCGCACATACATCACATTTCCCCGATTGCCACACTTTGTTATATCTTGTTATGAGATTTTCTTGCCCTTGATTTTGCCCTTATAAGCAGTCAGGGAAAGAGTAAACTTGTGTGAAATCATATAAAGGGATAAGGCGAACACATTGCGATAAACCCTTTATTTTCAAGGCTTTTGGAGGATTTTATTGATAACCTATGGAGAGCAATAATCACTCATAATTTTATGGTTTTCAAATTCTAGTTTATAATTTTTGGTATTACTAACTAAGGATTTAATCTATAAATTTTATATGGAAAAGTATTTTGATAAAAAAGAAACTAGATATTAAGTTTAAAACGTCTAGTTTCTTTTGTTTTGAATATTATAGTTATGAACTGTTTTTTGATTTGAATAGATAAATTTTTAAAAATTTAAACTTCTAATTTCTTTTTATACATAGATAGAATAATTACAGTCATTATCAAAATAAATGGTCGAGAAATGATATTAATGAGATTAATATCATTAATATTGATCATTAAAGCAATAAGTGCAAAAATCAATCCACATAATAAACTATGCAAAATTGCATTTTTAGAAAATGTTTTAACAATCATAAATCCCCAGATAATCATTATAATACCAGCAATAAGGTTTATTATAGTATGATAAATAATGTTTGATAAATGAATAAAACTAATAATAGAGGCTAGGATAAGACTAGTAATAGTAAAGGTAATTAGGATAAATAATGCGAATTTTAAGTATATTTTTAAATATGATTTCATATTTCCTCCTTGTTATCTTACTAATATTATATTTAAGGATTGGTGAAATATGAATGTCTTCGAAGTGTTTTTTATAAGTCTTTGTATATATATTTATTTAAGCGTTTTATTAAGGATTTTTGGTAAAAAAGAATTTAGTCAGTTAAATGTATTTGATTTTGTTGTATTTTTAATTATTGCTGAAATTATGACAGATACAGTTGGTAATAAGGATTTTACTTTTTTTCATGGTGTTATTGCGACAATAACTTTAATTGTGGTGGATCGTCTGGTTTCAATGATAACAATGAAATCAAAAAGATTACGTGATATTTTTGAAGGAAGACCAACATATATTATTTTTAAAGGAAAATTAGATCAAGAAAAAATGAAGAAGCAGCGTTATACAGTT
>CANBFZ010000088.1 GCA_947367725.1 uncultured Eubacterium sp. | reverse complement strand
GCGCATGGTGTGCGAAGTCGGTGAAGAAGATGGAAGTTATAGAATTTATCAGGACGGATATGCTTCCGAAATTCTGATGCCGGAAAAGCTGCTGGCGCTTGGGCGTGAGGCCATACCGGAAAATCAGGAGAATGTAGTTTTATACTCCGGCACAATTCCTACCATCGGGGAAATCACCTATGGAACAAAGTGGCGCATTACTATGACTGATGAAAAGCTTAACCGCAGTATTTCTTTCACGTATGAAGTGGCAGTTTTGCCTGACTGCATAGAATAGTAAGAAGGAGTTTGATTATGGCAAAGAAGGAATTAGAATTTTTTGATCCGAAAGTAAACGGACAGTGGAGAAGACCGGAAGGATATCCGGAAGGCATTACAGAACTGATTATTACAGAGTGCCCGCAGACAAAGGTATTTACCAGACTGCTTAAATTTGAACCGGGTGTAGAATCGACAAACACCCTTTCTCACGATTGCTGGGAAGAAGTATATATCATCTATGGGGATTTATCTGCCAACGGGCAGACTTATACTGAGGGTATGACGGCAGTACGTCCGCCCCATATGCCTCATGGTCCATTCTCTTCAAAGAATGGCTGTATGACTTATGAAGTACATTATGAATCAAAATAAAGGAGTCTGTGATGAGGATAGCGACAATACAGCTGGCGGTGGAAGACGGCTTAACAAAGAAAGAACGCTTGCAGAAGGTTGAAGAAATCCTCTGCGAGATTGAGAGCAGCGGGAAAAATCCGGATTTAATTTTGTTGCCGGAAATCTGGGGCTGCGGTTTCTTTGATTTTGACGGATATGCTGCGGAAGCAGAGCTGTTAGAAGGAGAGACCTTTCAGCTGCTGTCACCATGGGCGGAAAAACTGGGGTGCATGATTTGCGGCGGCAGTATCGTGGAAAAAGTCGGCGGAAAGCTATACAATACCCTGCTCTTCATTGGGAAAGACGGGAAGCTGAAAACCACTTATCATAAGAAGCATTTGTTCGGCTTCGAGTCTAAGGAACAGCAAATCCTTACAAAGGGTGAGGGTACTGTGGTTGTGGATACTGAATTTGGCAGAATCGGATTCAGTACTTGCTACGACCTGCGATTTCCTGAGCAGTACCGTGAAATGGTCGATAAAGGTGCGGAACTATATCTGATTGTATCGGCGTGGCCTAAAGCACGCCTGGCACACTGGAGGCTTTTCAATCAGGTGAGAGCGGTAGAAAATCAGTGCTGGCTGGTTTCCTGCAACTGTGCGGGAACCCAGTGCGGAAACCTTTATGCGGGACATAGCATGACGGTAAGTCCTATGGGAGAGATTGCAGCAGAAGCAGAAGAAGGCCCTTGTGTGCTGTGGAGTGACATTGATATGGCTGAAGTGCAGCATGCCAGAGCCACATTCCCTGCCCTGGCAGATAGATAAATTGGAGGAATGCAGATGAAAATACTGATTACAGGCTTTGAGCCGATTAGGCAGTTTTACGATGTAAATCCATCTTGGGAAGCGGTGAAAGAACTGCCCGATGAAATTAACGGTGTGGAAATTATAAAGGAAGAAATCCCTATTGTCTATGACAAGGCAGAGCGTGTTTTGGAGGAACTGATTGAAAAACACCACCCAGAAGCGGTAATCAATGTAGGACAGAGCGGCCAGGACCGCGGCATTATGGTGGAAAAAATCGGCGTAAACTGGGATGATTTCAATGTGCCGGACAATGCGGGGAACATGCGCATTGATGAAAAGGTGGTTGAAGATGGACCGGTTGCGTATTTTACGACCCTTCCGTGCAGAAAAATTGCAGAAGCGATTGTTTCGGCAGGAATTCCGGCAGAGTTGTCGGAAACTGCAGGAACACATCTGTGCAATCACGTCACATATTTTACCAGACATCTGGTGGAGACGAGGAATCTGCCGATTATCAGCGGATTTATCCACGTTCCGCTTTTGATGTGTCAGTGCCTTAAAGGGGAAAGAGGAGATGGACGGTATTTTATGGAGCAATCCGTTGTGACAAGGGCGCTTCACGTGGCGCTGGAAACCATTATTGGGGAACTGAAAAAATAGCGATTGAAACCAGGGAGAGTTCCTGCGCACCTGACCTTTACAGATGTGCAGGAACTTGCTTATTTTTTGGCGTCCAATGAAGTTTTTGTGAAGTCTGTTTTCTCTCACGCGTTTTTATGTTACAATAAAATGTATGAAAAAAGGAGATGCAGAAGACATGTTGGGATTATCAGCAAGAGAAGCAGAAGTAAGAGCCTCCCAGGGGTTATCCAATGAACAAGTGGATTCCTCGACGAGGACCATTGAAGAAATTATTAAAAGCAATGTATTTACCTATTTTAACTTGATCTTTACCGTGCTGGCGGTTTTACTTATGGTAGTCGGTTCCTTTAAAGATTTGACCTTCATGGTGGTCGTCTTTGCGAATACGGCAATCGGCATTGCCCAGGAAATTAAATCAAAGAGGACGCTGGACAAGCTGAAGCTGTTGAAAATGCCGAAGGCACATGTATTCCGAGATGGAAAGGAAATCGGCATACCCGTAGAAGAATTGGTATTAGACGATGTGATTGTCTTGCGCGCAGGCAGCCAGATTCCAGCCGATGCTGTGGTGGTAGACGGCAGCGTACAGGTCAATGAGGCGCTGATTACAGGAGAATCGGACGAGATTACCAAGACTGTGGATGCGCAGCTTTTATCAGGGAGTTTTGTGATTTCGGGCAGTTGTGCCGCCAAGTTAACTGCTGTGGGAAGAGATTCCTATATTTCTAAATTGACCATCGAAGCCACCAAGGACAGACATGGCGAGCAGTCGGAGATGATCAAATCTTTGGATCGCTTGGTTAAGGCAGTCGGTATCATCATTATACCGGTGGGGCTGATTCTTTTGACCCAGCAGTATTTTATTTTAGAAGATGGATTTCGTCACAGCGTGACTGCGATGGTGGCAGCTGTGCTGGGGATGATTCCTGAAGGCTTGTATATGACAGCCAGTATTGCTATGGTGGTCAGCGCAATGCGTCTTGCGCGGCAGGAGGTGTTGGTGCAGAACATGCGCTGCATCGAAACGCTGGCACGGGTTAATGTGCTTTGCGTAGATAAGACGGGTACCATTACCGAAAATGAAATGCAGGTATCGCAGCTGCAGCGAGTCTATGATGGAATCACCGACGATGAACTGGCACGGTTGATCGGAGATTTGGTCAATGCACAGAATCCTGATAACATCACCATGGCTGCCATGCAGGCATATTTTAAAGAGCGTTCCGGACGGGCGACACGCAGCGTATGCGGGTTTTCCTCTACCTATAAATACTGCGGCGCCAGTTATGAAGACGGCAATTTTGTCTTGGGCGCACCGGAGTATGTGCTGCGGGAGGACTTTTTCCATTATGAAGCGCAGATTACAAAAATCAGTGAACAGGGATATCGTGTGCTGGCTTTTGCAAAGACGGAGATGGTGCCCGACGGGCAGCCGCTTTCAGGCAGTGTAAGGCTGTTGGGACTGGTTTATTTGACGAACCCGATTCGAAAGTCTGCAAGAGAGACGTTCCAGTATTTTGCAGAAAACGGCGTCGAGGTGAAAGTCATTTCCGGTGATAATCCGGTGACGGTATCCAATGTCGCCATAGAAGCAGGCATAGAAAATGCAGATCGATTTATTGACGCAAGACAGCTTGTGACGGAGCGGGCGGTTTACGAGGCGGTAGAGCGTTATACCGTGTTCGGCAGAGTGAGTCCGGAGCAGAAGCGGATGTTTGTCAAGGCGCTGAAAAAACAAGGGAAGACTGTCGGCATGACGGGTGATGGTGTCAACGATATCCTGGCGCTCAGGGATGCAGACTGTTCCATTGCTATGGCATCAGGCAGTGAAGCGGCTTCGAATGCTGCGCAGCTGGTGTTGATGGATTCGGATTTTTCCAGAATGCCGTCAGTCGTGGCAGAGGGCCGCAGAGTGGTCAATAACATCGAAAAATCAGCAAGCCTGTTTTTGACAAAGAATATCTTTTCCCTGCTGCTGGCACTGTTTTCTATTGTAAATGTGCTTTCTTATCCATTGACACCGTCGCAGCTGACCTTAATCAGCATGTTTACCATTGGCGCGCCTTCCTTTGTGTTGTCGCTGGAACCCAATCAGAATAAGATTACGGGCACTTTCTTTGGAAAAGTTTTCCGTATGGCAGCGCCAGCAGGAATCACGACGTTTATCAGCGTCAGCTCGCTGGTTATGTTCGGGCAGGTCTTTGACATCAATGCAGAGTGTATCTCTACAGCCTGTACCATTTTGGTCGGGTTGGTGGGATTTATGATTTTAGGAAAAGTGGCAAAGCCGACTAACACCTTTCATGTAGCGCTGATTTCTGTGATGCTGCTGGGGATGGCATACTGTTTCTTCTTCCAAAAAAGTTTCTTCGGCATTCACGAGATTTCTACCCAGGCGATGATGCTTCTGGTGGTGTTCCTCATTGCAACGGAAGGGCTGTTCCGTTATATTTATAAGTTTACCAGTCTCTGCGGCAAAGTGCTCCATCGAGACGGCAGCAATAGAAAGGGCAAACAGAAGAAGAACCGAAAAAAAATTAAAATCAGCTGGCAGTAAGCCGGCTGTTTCTGAAAAGAAAAAACGGTGAGATCTGAAATCTCGCCGTTTTTTCTTTGGATTAGGACTTTATTATAATTTAGTATAGGTATTTGCAAATGGAATTCAATATATTGTCCACAATGCATTGTGGCTAACTCTGCTATAATCATACTGCTTTTTTGAGATTTGTCAAGGGCATTTGCACATTTTTTTTGTCAATAACGAAAATGGATTTTTGAGAATTACACATTACATGTAATGCCGGCAAGATTGACAGAAATACCCTTGCATATTATAATAGTCGAAGATTAGGAACTAGACGAAAAAGGATAGGATGCAAGGATGGATGTAATATGGGTATTTTAACGAAAGTAACGATGAAAGAACAAATTGCACGGCTGATTCAGAAGAGAATTTTTGATCAGACGTATCAGCTGGGACAGAAGATCAGTATTCTGGAACTCTCTCAGGAACTGGAGGTAAGCAATTCCCCGATCCGGGAGGCTTTGTCCCTTCTGGAAAGTGAAGGGCTGGTGGTGTTTACACCTGGCGTAGGACCCAAGGTGGTGGATTTGGATGAAGCCCTTTTTAATGAAGTGCAGGAAACTGCACAGATTTTGCTGCTTGGGTGTTTTGAGGCGTGCATCCGAAAGGGTCTGAAACAGGAAGTCATTGCCGAAACCGAAAAGTATCTGCGTCTGCAGATTGCGGCGGCAGAGGGTTCTGACAGGGAAAGTGAATTGCAATTTGCGCGCTGGGCAGTTGCCTTTGATATTTGCGTGGTTGAAGTACTGGGCAACAAAACGTTGAAACGGCTATATGCTGCGTTTTTTAACCAGCTGTTTCTTGTGGTGCTTTATGAGCATCAGCATTCCGACATTGATCGACAGGAAAATATTCGGCAGCATCAGCATATTGTAGATGCGTTGAAAGCAGACGATCTTTCTGCAGTGCGTCGTTGCATCGAAGTGCATTTTGACCGGAAGATGCCGGAAAGGATACCGAAAAAATAGAAACATGCCGTGCATGAAGCGCGGCATGTTTTTTGTGCTTGCGAGATACTACAGTTCTTCAATGCGTCCTTTGGTTTTAAGTCTTCGTGCCAGGTATACCGCTGGCGTGTCCAGTATGCTGGTGAAGAGAAAGATGACATAGGAGGACAAGCAGATATTGAGCATGGTTGAGAAGGAATACATACCTGTAAAAGCGCCGAAGGTGAACAGCACAGTATTTAGAAGTTGCGAGAGCAGGGTGGAGCCGTTGTTTCGAATCCAAAGTCCCTTGCGGCTGTCTCCCAGGATTGCTTCTGTCCGTTTCCAAATTAGGTGATAGGCAAAGACGTCGAAGACCTGCACGATACCATAGACGGCGATGCTGACCAGCATCAGACGTGGCGTATTGGAAAAGACAGATTGAATGGACGGCATCGCCCAGTCATTGGCATTTGGTACGTAGAGAAACCAGGACTGGGAAATCAGGATGAATGCAATGTTGACAAGGATGCCGATTTTCACCGCAGTATTTGCGTATTTTCTGCCTTCCGTTTCGCTGAGGATATCGGTGACCAAAAAGGTGGATGCAAATAGTATGTTGCCCAATGTCTGTTCCATACCAAAGGCGTCTACTAGAATCAGCGCTTCGATATTAGCGGCAATGGTTGCAACCACGGTCCACATGTAAAGCCCTGTTTTGCCCAGCAGCTTATAAAACAGGACGACGGCGGTATAGATGCAGATTAAACTGCAGAGTAAAATCAATTCATTTTGCATGGGTGTTTCCTCCTACTCCAAAATCTGTGTTGTGCATTAGGATGTCGACCCGCGGATTATTTTGATAGTTGGGGGCGACTTCTGTTTGAAACTGTGTAATGACAGCCGGATCGGGCTGAATGGGTTTGGAATTCCGTTCCATGATGTTGACGCAAACTCGTTCAAAATGGGAGAGACCTGTTTCAATGTCGGAACGCATAGACGCTATAGTCTGTCCAGGAAGTCCCATAAGTAGGCAGCATTCATTGAAGTCTTTTGCTATAGCGGCAGGGCAGTCTGTGTCGATGCCTTTCTCCAAGTAGGATTCCCGAAACAGGGCGTCGAAGGTTTCTACACCGATTTTTACTTTGACGGTTACACCTATGGCAGCAAAATCTGCACGCAGGGTCTTGATCTTTGCACGGTCCCTAAAGTGGCATTCAAAGTGAATCTGTGTTATGTTTTTGGCACGGCAAATGGTTTTGATTTCTGCCATAGTGGCATGGTCAAGATCGCAGAAGCTACCGGAATTGATGACCTCCAGGCAATGGTAGCGTCCCGTGATGTTTTTGAGTACCTGCTGATTGAGCATAAAGTTTGCGGCTTCATCTTTGGAATAATCCAGATGGTAGTCACAGAATCTGCAACGGCGCCATTTACAGCCGCTGCCGCGAAGCAGGACGATTTCTCGTGGATTTTTTTGTGTGATGATGGAATAGCGCACCATCTGCGCTTGGGGTTGTATGGTCTGCATAATTGGTCCTTTCCCGGAACAAAAAAATGTGCACGACAGAACGCGTGCACATAAAAATAACAATCAAAATATCATGATGACTGGGTTCCGT
>CANBFZ010000087.1 GCA_947367725.1 uncultured Eubacterium sp. | reverse complement strand
CCCGTAAGGTGCAGGAATCAGCAGCGCCATCAGCAAAATCGGAAAACACCGCAGCATTGCGCGTGATAGCCTTGTGGCAACACTTCTTGCAAACCACATGGCATAAATATCAACAGGTCTTGCCAGTTCATAGGCAAGATTTCCCTTCCGGATTGCCTCGAAAATCTCCCCCTCCAGCATCCAAACTGCGAAAAAAGCGAGAAACGCTTGCTGTAGCCATACATAAGAAATTGTAGCAGACAGCGACATGGGAAACGCCGCCGCATCTGCCTTATAAAAGGCGCTGAAAATCATCACCTCCATCAGCCCCCAGAAAAACTGAGTGCTGACGCCTGCAAGAGCTGCCGCCCGATATTGCAGCCCCATGATGAAACGCAGTCTGAAAAAAGATAGATATTTTCTCATCGCAGCGCCTCCTTAAATATCATAAGCGTGATACAGTTCTGCCACGGTTTCGTCAATATTCGAGCTACCCTTTTGAATGTCTGCAAGCGTTCCATCCATCAGGATCTTGCCTTTTCCGATGAGAATGATTCTTCCCGCGAGGGCTTCGATGTCCTGCATATCATGGGTCGTTAAAATCACAGTCGTGCCATGCGCCTGATTCTGCTTTTTAATAAAATCTCTGACCGCCAGCTTTGATACCGCATCAAGACCAATGGTCGGCTCGTCCAGAAATAAAATGCGCGGTCTATGTAACAAGGAAGCTGCAATTTCACACCGCATCCGCTGCCCCAGAGACAGCTGTCGCACGGGTGAACGCAACAGTTCTGATAAATCCAACAGCGCCGTCAATTCTTCTACACTCTGGCGGTATACAGCATCGGGAATATCATAAATATCCTTTAGCAGTGCAAAGGAATCGATCACCGGCACATCCCACCAGAGCTGAGAACGCTGCCCGAACACCACCCCGATGTCCCGCACATGATTAACTCTGTCTTTGTACGGCACCCGACCATCTACAAGCACACGACCACCATCCGGTGTTAAAATCCCACTTAGAATTTTAATCGTAGAACTTTTCCCTGCACCATTGGGCCCGATATAGCCCACCATTTCACCGTCCGCGATGGTAAAGCTGACATCATCTAAAGCATGCACCGTTTCGTATTCTCTGTGAAAGAGTGCTTTGCAGGCTTCTTTCAGCCCTGCATTCCGCCTGGCAATCCGGTAAGATTTATGTACATGTTCCATCGTAATCATTGCTGGCTCCTTTCCTGTTTCCTAGCACCCATGCCGCCCGCTTCAGGCAAACACTTCGCAAGGTACTGTCTACGGAAATATCGGATCATCGATATTTCCTATGTTATAAAAATCGAATATTCATTTTATCAATCAAGCTGCTTCCTGTCAAGCAAAAAATAAAGAGCCAGCCCCGCAGCCCAAAAGCTGTTCCGGGAACTTGGCTCTATTTATTCCAATTCTGTTATATGCACTACTGCATTTTTTCTAAAATCTCATCTACCACGGCTTTTGCCACCTGATCTTTTCCCATCAGCGCGAGGGGTTTTGCACCATCCTTTGTAATCAGCGTCACCAAATTGGTATCTGTGCCGAAACCTGCGCCGTCGTCTTTCAGATTATTCGCTACAATCATATCGGCATTTTTACGCGCCAGCTTCGCCTTGGAATTTTCCAGCATATGTTCTGTTTCCATGGAAAATCCGCAGAGGAACTGCCCCGCCCGCTTATGCGCGCCCAGATACTTTAAAATATCCTGGGTTCGCTTCATGGCGATGGACAAGTCGCCGTCTTTCTTCTTTACCTTCTGGTCGCTGACACTGGCAGGTGTGTAATCGCTGACCGCCGCGGCTTTGATAATGATGTCCATGTCTTCGCTTCGCGAAACTACCGCTTCAAACATATCCGCAGCGCTGGCAACCGGCACCACATGTACAAACAAAGGCACGTCCGCTGTCGTCGCCGCTTTCACCAGTGTCACCTCTGCGCCCCGCAGCATGCACTCCTTTGCAAGGGCAAATCCCATCTTGCCGCTGGAATGATTGGTAATAAAACGCACCGGATCCATGGCCTCTCTCGTCGCACCAGCAGTCACCAGCACCCGCTTGCCTGCCAGATCCTTTTCGCAGGCAATCGCCTTTTCAATGTATGCAAACAGAACCTCCGGCTCCGGCATTTTGCCGCTGCCCGTATCACCGCAAGCAAGATAGCCGCTGGCAGGCACAATCACTTCAATGCCGTAGCGGCGCAAAATTTCCAGATTGTCCTGCGTAATCGGGTTTTCATACATCGCCGTATTCATCGCCGGGGCAACGATTTTTGGACAAGTCGACGCAAGAAAGGTCGTCGTCAGCATATCATCCGCCAGCCCATGTGCCAGCTTTGCCATCACGTTGGCCGTCGCAGGGGCAACTAAAAACACGTCGGCCTTTTTCGCCAGCGCCACATGCTCTACATTGTGCTGAAAGTTTCTGTCAAAAGTATCTACAATACATTTATTTCCTGTCAGTGTCTCAAAGGTGATGGGATTGATAAAGTTACAGGCGTGCTCCGTCATAATCACATGCACTGCAGCACCTGCCTTCACCAGACTGCTGGCAAGTGACGCACACTTATACGCTGCAATGCCACCGCTGACACCTAAGAGAACCGTTTTATTCTTCAACATGGTATTTCTTTGCTCCATCTTCATAAGTATGATGCAATCAGTATACCATCTGGCGATGTATTTTTCAAGAGTCAGCCTATCTGCCGCCGCATTCTCCATCTCTACCCAGCAGAATATCAAGCCCGTGGGGCAATACAGGCAAAATCACGCCCAGGTTTTCCCGCACTGCCTTGGGGCTGCCTGGCAGGTTGATAATCAAAGTCTTCCCGCGGATCACAGATACGCCACGAGACAACATCGCCTTGGGCGTCACGGCAAAGGACTGCATTCGCATATATTCGGAAATCCCCGGTGCATTGCGCTCTGCTACTGCCATAGTTGCTTCCGGCGTCACATCCCGCATGGAAAATCCAGTGCCGCCAGTGGTCAAAATTAAATCCAGTTTTTCCTCATCACACAGTTTGCACAGCGCCGCTTCGATGCCAGACCTGTCATCAGGCAGCAGCAGGTTTAAGACAATCTGGTATCTGTCTGTGCCCGCTTCTTTGAGCATCTCAGAAATACAAGGGCCGCTCTCATCTCTCCGCAATCCTGCAGCCCCTTTATCACTAAGGGTTAGAATCCCGACTTGATAAGGCTTATTCTCCCGCGCGGATAACATGTCCACTCTTGCCCCCTTCCTTTTCCAGCAGATAGATTGCACCGATCTCCATCCAGGGATCGACCGCTTTACACATATCATAAACGGTGAGCAGTGCCACGCTAACGCCGGTCAAAGCTTCCATTTCCACGCCAGTTCTGCCACTTGATTTTGCAGTACACTGACAGATTATCTGGCAGTGCGCCCCATCCAGCTTCCAGTCTATAGAAAGTGCTGATATTGGCAATCCATGACACATGGGAATCAGCTCCCACGTTTTCTTTGCCCCCATGATACCTGCGGTCGTTGCAACAGTCAGCACATCGCCCTTGGCAACGCGGCGCGCCGCCACTGCCTCATAAGCGGCTTGAGACATTCTGATGCTGCCCCTTGCTACAGCACGCCGTTCCGTCACTGCTTTGCCCTCCACATCGACCATCTTTGCATTTCCTTTTTCGTCAAAATGCGTCAGTTCCATCTCCGATCTCCTTTCTCACCTCCAGCCGGTCACCTGCGCTGACCAAGCCGCCTTTCAGTACGCTGGCAAATACGCCCTCTGTAGGCATGATACATTGACCCACAGCCTGTGCGATGGCACAGCCGTCATGGCAGGTCTTACCGATTTGGGTCAACTCCAGCAAAACTTCACCAATCTGAAATTTGCTGCCGATCGGCAGCGCCGCAAAGTCAACGCCGCTGACCACCAAATTCTCTCCAAAATCTCCGTCTTTCACCGCTGCGCCCAGCGCCTTAAAGGCTTCTATCTTTTCATAAGAAAGTAGTGACACCTGCCGATGCCATTTGCCGGCATGGGCATCTCCTGCAAGGCCAAAATTCTCTATAAAAACAGCCTGCTTCACATTTTTCTTTGCTGTCCCTTTTTCTTCGCTGATACAGACAGCTCTAATGATTCCTGCCATCGTCATCCTCCAATCTCATACATCTTACGCATCTCTGCATCACCTGCGTTTGCTTCACAAAAAACATGATGCTGCGGCTTTGCCAAAATTGCTGCTGCAATTGCATCAGCCACCGCAGCGTCTGCTGCCCCGTTTCGCAGCAAATACCGTAAATCTGTGCCGGTGCCATGATGCAGACAAGGCTTTAGAAAACCTGTGGAAGTCAACCGAATCCGGTTACAACTTTCGCAGAACATATGGGTCATCGCACTGATCATGCCAATTCTGCCCTGAAACCCTTGCAGCTTGTAATAGACAGCGGGACCGTTTCCTCGCTGCGCCTTCGGCACCGGCTCCAGTTTCCCATACATCTTTTCCAACGTGTCTGCTACAGTCTTCTGGGTATATCCCGCAAAATCCTTACCTGCGCCCATCGGCATCATCTCAATAAAACGTACATCGGCGCGGCGATGCTTTGCCAGACCGGCTAGCTGTCCAATCTCGCATTGATTATACGCTGCCAGTGTCACCACATTCACCTTGACCCGAAGATGCCGATATCCTAAGCAAGCGTCCAGCGCTGCCAGCACCTGTTTTACGCTGCCGCTTCCCGTCAGCATGCGGTAGCGCGCCTCGTCCAGGGTATCCAGACTCAGATTGATGCCGTCAATTCCCGCATCCACAAGGGCAGGAAGCTGCTCTAAAAGCAACAGTCCGTTGGTCGTCAGCGTCACCTCATCTATCCCTGAAATGACCTTTAACCCCCGAACGAGCAACGGTATATCTTTTCGCACCAAAGGCTCACCGCCAGTCAATTTTACCTTTTTTATGCCGCATTGTGCAAATAAACCTGCAAGTCGCAGAATCTCCTTAAAGCAAAGAATTTCTTCACAGGGCGCTGAAGCAATTCCCCCAGGCGGCATGCAGTACCTACACCGCAAATTGCACCGATCTGTCACCGAAATGCGGACATAATCTATCATCCTGCCATATTGATCCCTCATTTTTTCCAAAAGCCTCCATCTCGGTATTCTACGACTACGTGTCCACAATGCGGCAGTCTGTACGCCCTGTTTTCGTCAAAATCTCTGCCGGCTATGCGGCACAAAAAAGCACTGGTGATTCCAGCATGGACCACCGCCAGAAATTTTTTCTCCCTGGGATGCGCCTCCATCATGCGGAACAAAACTTGTTCCATCCGCAATGCGGCTTCTTCAAACGTCTCTCCCGCTGGCGGCGGCACGGATGGATGCAGACCTCGCAATGCATACTGCACCGGATATTCTTTCTGAATCTGCCGAAAGCACATGCCTTCCCAAAGTCCCATATCCATTTCGGAAAGTCCGCGATCCACTCTGATTTCCCGTGTCCCGCAAGCTAGTACCACCGCAGTCTGCATGCTGCGCAGAAGCGGACTACAGTAGACAGCGGAAATATTTTTCACACTGCGAAAAAAAGAAGTTTCCATCAATTCCTCCGCCTGTGCAAAACCAGAAGGGGCAAGGGGCGGATCGCTGCCCTTTCCCAGACAGATGCTGCCATTTTCCTGCAGAATAGAAACGCCATGCCGCACCAGATAAAATCTTTTATTCCCCATCTTTTCGTTCCTTTTCCCTTCCTTGCGCCAGTTCCGCACGCACTGCAATCATCTCTGCCGCAATGCTGATTGAAATCTCCGCTGGCGTCTGTGCGCCGATGGAAAGCCCAATGGGAGAATGCACGCTAGCAATCTCAGTCTCTGTAAAGCCGTCCGCAAGCAGCTTTTTACTCGTGGTTTCTACTTTACGCCGGCTTCCAATCATGCCAACATAAACCGGGTGCTTTGCCAATACCTGCCGCAGCACCGTGTAGTCAAAGGCATGACCCCGTGTCATGATGACGGCATAATCGGCCTCGCCAAGCTGCAGCTGCCCGTCTATCTCTGCAAAATCGCCGCAGAGAACCGCCTTTGCCGAAGGAAAGTCCGCAGGATCTGCAAATTCTGCCATGCTGTCATACACAACACACGAAAAATCCACACCCGCCAGCACCGGCACCAGTTTTCTTGCAATGTGTCCGCCGCCGAAAATGTAAACCTTTCCTTTGACCGCCAAAGACTGTATATAATAGCTGCCTGTATCCTGCCAGGCGGCGGCAGCAGTTGTCGATAACCGATCCAGGTATTTAACAGCTGACGCTGCACCTGCCACCACTTCCGTTTCAGAAAGAACGCTGGTAATACAGCGCTGCGCCGCATCCACTTCAAAGACAATCCAGCGGTTTTCATCACTTTCTGCTGCCTGACATATTTTTTCATACAGGCTGCAGTTTTCGGAAGTGGGTGCAATATACTGCAGATACACCCTAATATCCCCGCCGCAAATCATGCCCAAATCTCGAATATCATTGGGACGCAGCATAAAGAATTCTGTTTTAGATTCCTGGGCTGCGATACGCTCTTTCGCCATTTGCTGTACGCGATGCTCTACGCTGCCGCCGCCAATGGTGCCACAGCACTGTCCATTCTGGCTGATCGCCATGCTGGTGCCTGCGCCGCGCGGCGATGAACCTTCGCTAGAAATAATCGTAACCAGTACACAGGCTGTTTGGCGCAGCAGATTTTCTTTCATAAACTGACAAATTTGTTTCATCGTTCCCTCCCATTCACCGTGCATACCAGTGAAAACATCTAGAAAAACTCTCCTGTCCTTTTTTCATAATCTCTTTACAAAATCGCTGATAGGCCTCAATCAACTGGCGGCATTCTGCCGTCAGTGTAGAGCCGCCGCCCCCGACGCCGCCTGTCACTTTGCAAAGCAGCGGAAACCCGACCAGCGCTTCCGCCTTTTTTATGGTTTTCCAGCCATAGCTATAAGCAATCCCCATTTCCTCACAGGCTTTTTTCAGAGAGCCAGTTTTTTGCACCCATTCCAGCAGCAAGACTAGTTTCTGATCAAAGAAAGGCTCTCCATAACCCAAGGATACCTCCAAAGAAAAGTGAAACGGCGTAATATGGTCTGCACGCTGCTGCGTTTCGTCCCATTCCTGTTTTTTTGCAACCAGTCTTCTATAATCGTCTTGGGTGTCCAT
>CANBFZ010000086.1 GCA_947367725.1 uncultured Eubacterium sp. | reverse complement strand
TTGCTTCCGACCGGGTTTCATATGCTGCAAGGAGAGCAGTACTATCTGGCATCCGATGGAAAGGGCGCATATCGGATTTTGATCAGTGAAGGGCTTGCCAAACGATGGATTCCTTGTGATGAAAAAGGCAACTATTATAAATCTTATATACAGGAATATGATTTTACGCTGGCGCAGCATGCAAAGTCGCCTGCCGGATTTTCTTTGACTTGGGATACAGGGATAGAGATGACAACTGCAGCCGATCATGAGAAGGAGACGGCAGTCACACGCATTTCTAGTGCAGAAAATAGAAATCCTAAAATAGAGACATCTAAAGGATACACGTATCAGAAAACAAAGGCAGAAGTCGTGCTTACAGCAATGCCGCGGGAGACTGCGCCAGTATACTTTTTGACTTATGATGGAATTCGAACGCAGATGTATCTTTCTGGTGGGCTTACACATACGCAAATCACCGTGACCCAAGCACAGCTGCAGCAGTTTGAGACGATGCTGCCGAACGTTACCTACAGAGGAACAACCATCCCCTGGTATGACCGCCTCCAGCCAGATGAAGAGCAATTTGAACAGATTTTTGATCAAGACAACTATATACGCGTGCAGCGGCATTTGCCGACGGAGGAACATAGAACGGTATTTTATACCATAGATTTGGTTTCTGATGCAGTCGATCAGGAAAAAGGTTTTCAGGTGACTTATCCCGATACCACGACGGCATTTTCCTCGGTCATTGACGGTGGACATAGGGCAGTATTGCGATTTTGCGCCTGTGATGGCACCATGGTGTATCCAGCTGGGCAGCCGGTAGGTGTTATGGAAACGGAAGAAGACGGCATTGCGGAGTCAGAACTTTTACCGCTTGGAACATACTGGGTGCGGGAGATTTCTTCTGCGCAGGGGCATGTGAATGGAGGACAGTGGAAAAAGATGGAGCTTCGCTATAAAGACCAGTACACGCCGTTGATCTGGGAAACTGCCGCCTATGACAATGAAGCAGTTTCCGTAAAAATAGATTTAGAGAAGGCGTTTGAAACGGGTTATCGGTCAGGTATGTATCAGGTGGGCAGCGGTGCAGTGTTTGGGATTTTTACAGCAGACACGCCAGGCATTTTGCCAGATACTAAGGTTGGCACAATGACTGTAACAGAAGGACAAGCATCGGCGACAGTGAAACTTCCTGCGGGCAAATATTATATCAAAGAAACCTCCACACCCCGCGGGTATGCACTGAACCCTGCCAGATACTATTTTGATGCGGTTGATCTGCTGACTGCTGACCGATTTTCCTTTTCTTATGACAAGCTAGGGGTTGATGGCACGATCACCCAGGACGGAAAAAACGGCGTAGTGATAGATTTTGATATGCTCTATCGTACGAAACCTGCGGCAGTAGTCATCGACGGCAAACCTTATGCAATGGATCAGTGTGCAGCAGAGGGATTCCTGCAAATCGCTGTGATGGATGGACGCACCAATTGCAATATGCAGGTGAAAGACGGAAAGACCGCAGAAATCAGATGGGAGAACGATGCGGTGATGACAGTCTCTTCTGTAAAAGATACGTATCAGGTGAAATTAGAAGGAGACATGCCAGAATTTGAGACCGGAAAAGAAGGTGATGATACGCATTTTACCATCACCCAGGCAGATGGTACGACGGTTGTTTCCTATACACCGAAAGTAACCAGAACCAACTGGTTGACAACAGTTACTGACGCACGCAGTCAAAAAGAAAAGCAGGCAGGTGTGCTCACGGTTAGCGCACCAGGCGATACTTCCGCTATTTCTGTGCAAACAGAAAAAGATTACCAGACGGCGCAGATTGCACTGCTGCAAGGCATGGTTTGCAATATGATCGTGGATGGGGAACCTATAGAAAATCCGCAGCTGCCTCTGGACCTGCAGAGCGGACAGCAGGCGATGTTAGCATGTGTGGATGGTGTAACTTATGAGGTAGAGCTGGATTTAAATGGGCGTCTTTCGATCCATGCCGGCGGTGCCTGCGATGGCGAAGAAAACACAGCTTGTGCGGTGACATTCCGTGAAACTGCAGATAGGGATGATGATCATCCCCATGTTGCGTCAGGTTTTCTGCAGGCAGACGATGAGAAGGTGTCTTTACCGGACGGCATTTTTGTGAAACATACCACAGCAAAGACTTACGCTAGGAATCACAGTGATGCACCGGTGGTTCATATCCGTGTTTCTGGTGTAAAAAATGACCGTTTGCCAGAAAAGCCGACAGAACCGGAGAAGCCGACTATTCCGGAAAAACCGGAGAAACCGGAACACCCCAAAAAGGGGATGCTTTCCCTTATAAAAGTTGACAGTGCGCATAAAAAGCCGCTGCCCGGCGCCGCATTTACGGTATGGGATGATAAGGGAACCCTTGTTCACAGCGGCGTTACAGACCAGGACGGCAGGCTGCGCGTTCAAAATCTTGCGCCTGGCGTATATACCTATCGTGAAGTGAAAGCGCCGGCAGGCTATATTGCAGAAGATACGACGTATACGTTCTGTATTACAGAAAAAGGCAACACAGTGGAAGCCACAGTTCCAAATCGCATGAAGAAAAAAACCAATGTAGGTGTGGAATTTCCTGGCGAGCCTACAACCAATGAAACAAAAATTCCTATGACGGGTGATACCAGCAGCATTCTGATTTACGTGGCACTGCTTGTAATGGCGGCATGCGGTATGGCTGCCGCGATACGGCGATGCAAATAGCGTGAAATACCTTGCAATATACAATTTCCTATATCATATGAAAGAAAAAACAGTGTGCGACGGATCAAATGATCTGCCGCACACTGTTTTTTCTTTCAGCCGCGCAGGTTATGCTGTTATATGATTTTGGCTGGAGTTGCACGCAGTGCCCAAAAGGCTAAATTAATAAATGTTTGCTGTCATTATTTAATTTTTACTGTCAGATACGCGCCATATAGTTTCTGACCACCGGCGGTTTTGTAAGGGCGGATTCTGGCGTATTTACAGCGTGCAGACTGCGCAGCGGCTACTGTGACTTTCGTCTTGGTTGTTTTCCCCGAGGAGATGGTTTTCTTGGCAATGATCTGCTTACAGGTACTGGTATCACTGAGCTGAATTTCATAACCGGAATTGCGGTTGTCTCCTTTCCAATTGACTGTGACTGACTTCCGATCGGATTGCATCGATGCGGATAGGGTGGAAACCGGATTGGGCTTCACGGTAACTTTGACTTTGTAAATGACAGAACAGTATTTGCCCGATGCAGGCACTTTGATCGTAATCGTGGCGGCGCCTGGACCTGTAATATGACATAGTCCTGTTTTTTTGTTCACTTTGACGACTTTACTGGATGAAGAACTGTACGTTGCTGTAAATCCAGCTTTTCCAGCGGCATAAAAGTCTGCTGCATGTAGGTCTTTTGATACAGTGAACTGGCCGGGAAACGAAGGCGGTTCCATTTTTACAAAGCGCGGATCATAAGCGGCACTTTTTTTGGGGAGCCGGTAATATATGGTTTTTTCCATGACCTTGTAGCGGCTGGTGCCGTACAGGAATTTGACATAGTCCTTGATTTCCTGTTTGAAAAACTTTTCTGTCACATTGCGGTAGGCAGGATTGTCGTAGGACGGCACGATGTCATAGTAATAGCGTCCATCGACGGTAATGCGGATCACTTCTATGTGAAAAGCATCTACGGCAGTTTTTTTCCCAGATTTGTCATAGAAACCGTCGAAGTACCAGCCTGTGTCAGGCTTTGCAATGATGCCTCGGTCGACCAAGACGCAGAATTTGTGACTTTGATTGCTGCTGATCCGGCAGCTGCTTCGATAGGCATTTTTACCCTGATAAAAGAACTGCATGTTGTCATCATAGGTCAGATACAGGACGCCGCCTTTGGCGGGCTTTAGAGAAACGTCGTAATACACCAGACTTTTCGCTTCTGATTCCTGCATGGTAGCTGTAAGCGCAGTGCTGCACATTAGCAGACAGAGCATCCACGGCATCATTAGATGTTGTAATTTTTGCAATTTGGTTTTCATAAGTATACCTCCTAAAATTTTCAGTGAGGAATGATATAGGATAGAGGTAAATGGAATCTCACGGCGTTGTATGCGATGCGTCTTTCTTTTCCTGTTTTGCCGTGATGGAACTACATTATAACTTGCAAGTATGGGGAAAACAATGTAAAATAATTTTCATGAGTAAATTATTAGAATTGGAAATACAACTGAATATGGTAATTCAAGCACAAGAGGGGAATTGCCAGCACAGAGACGAAACGCTGGACTGGGAACGGCTGCATATGGCGTCTTCCGCGCGTATCGCTTTTTTGCTGGCGCTGAAGCGAGGAGCAGATCCGGAGCTTGCAGCTTGCGCTGCCTGTGTCCATGACTTTGGAAGAATTCTTACAGGTAAACAGGCGGGACATGCAGAAGCGGGCTATGAACCAGTCAAAGCATTTCTGCAGAAAACAGCACTTTTTACAGAGGAGGAAATTGCAATCATCGCAGAGGCGGTGAAAAATCACAGCAGAAAAACAGAGAAAGGCACGCTGATAGAGGAAATTGTAAAAGATGCCGATGTCATCGACTGCTATCAGTATGGACTGCCTTTTGACAGACCGGAGAAAGAAAAGCGGTATGAAGCTTGGAGGAGAGAATATGGAATTAGAGAAGACATTGGAGAACCAATATGAGAAAGTGGATCCAAAGGCAGTCAAAAGCTGGAGAATTGGCAGAACTATTTTTTTCTTGCTTGTACTTGTGGCAGCGGTACCTGGTGAGATATTTCTGGCATTGTCCGGCTGGCAGTCCTTTTGGAGAATCTTTATTATGGCGGGCATTGGACTGTTCGTTTGTTACCTTGCCGTAGGGCTTGTGATTTTTCCTGTTATTGAGTACAAACAGTGGGGTTACAGAGTGGAAGCAGATAAAGTGGTGATTCGCCATGGCATTTTCTTTCTTAAAAAAACAGTGATCCCGATCATCCGAATCCAGAATATTACAGTTTCGCAAGGTCCTATCAACCGAAAGCTGGGGCTTTATGAAGTGGAAATGGCGCTGGCCAGCGGCAGTTTCTCCATTGAAGGGCTGGATCGTGAAACGGCTGATTCCATCAGTGAGAATTTGAAAGCTTGTCTGTATCAGCGCATAAACGAGAAAGGAGCGATATAATGGATTTTGGACCGAAGCGGGGACATCCTCTTTTTATCGTGGATCACTTTTTCAAAGATTTTGCGCTTTTGATGATTGCGCTTGTGATTGGACTTGTGCAGGGGGAGATGCGCGTTCTGTATGAAAATGCTGTTGTACTGGCGGCTGTACTGCTGGGACCTGTGCAGCGAATTATCCAATATTTTACTACCTATTACAGCGTTGACAGTGAAAAATTAACCATAAAAAGCGGTCTCTTTAAGAAGACACATTTGGACGTACCGCTTTCCACGATCACTACCGTGGATGTTTCTCAAAATGTGCTGCATCAGATTTTCGGCGTATATAGACTCAATGTCGACAATGCAGGGAATCTTTCCGCAGCGAATACGAAGGTCACAATGACCTTTGGAAAGGATGCAGCTTTTGCTGTAAAAGATTTGCTGATTCAGGGTAGAACTGGGCTGGACGGATTCAATCTGGGAGAAGAAAGTACAGGCAGCATAGAGACTGCAGAAGGAAAAAGAACGATTGTAAGTCCAAAAGATTTAATTTTGCTGGGACTTTTGAAATCCAAAGGTTTATTTTTCGCGCAGCTTTTGGCTTTGATTACGACGTTGACTGCTGCATTTAATATTTCTGCAGGCAGTATGCTGGTGCATTACAGTACTGATTTGATTTATAACCTAGGCATCGGGCTGTTTTTACTCTGCATGCTGTTTATTACCTTTGGAGTTGCAACAGTCTGTGGCATGGTAGGCAGTCTGGTTCGTTACTATGGTTTTGAAATTCTGGACAATGGTGAAGCCATACGAATTCAATACGGACTTCTAACAAAGAAGAAATACACCATGCAGAAAAATCGTATCAGTGGATTTTATTATGAACAGTCGCTGCTGATGCGACTTTGCGGCATGGGCAGTTTAAATCTGTTTGCCATCGGGTATGGACCGGAAGGTGAGGACAGCAGCGAAGAACCGATGGTATTTCCGCTGCTGAAGCAGACGCAGGTTCGTGACACCATGGCGGCATTTCTGCCACAGATGGCACAGACGTCAGGCTATCATAAAGCCGCCAAAGGCGCTTTGCATTATTTTTTCTACGGATTTGGATTTATGCTGGCGATCGTGCTGTTTGGGGTATCTGTTTACTGTTCTTTCTATGCAGAAAACTGTCAGCACCTTTGGATCATTGGCATTCTGCTGTTGCTGTACAGTGTAGCAGGACGGATACAGGCGTATCGCCATGCAGCCCTTTACGGAAACGACAGTAATATTTCTCTTGTATATGGGGGTTTTAAAAAGACGACGATCTTTGTCAAAGCCACCCATGTGGAAAGCGTGACTGTCAGCGCTAGCCGATGGAAAGCAAAGAAAGGTATAGTAAGTGTCACGGTCTGCTATTTGGCGCCTTCGGCTTTTGCTAGCCGCACAGTAAAAAACGTACCGCTTGCAGCGTTTGAAGAGGTACGAAATAAACTGATTTATTAAGCGGCTGCGGTGTCAGCCGTTTGCGGGCATTCGTGCCTGAAACTATCAGGTGCCAAAACGCGCAAAATATGCCAGAAGGAAGGCATTGATTTCCATATAGTTGATAACGCCGTGCTCTTCGGCGATCAGGTATCCGTCTACGACAGACGGATACTTTTTGATTGGGGCAGGATCGCCATGAAGCAGTGCCTGTGCATCGAAATACAATGCGCCTGCCTGTGCGGTGCAAGGAATGGTCAGCGTAAAATCGCCGCTGGCGCTGTCCATGGTTAGTGCACATGGCATCTGTTCTGTGGGAAAGGCAATATAGTCTCTGGGCACCTTTTGCTGTGTGCCGCGCACGAGCAGGTCGCGCCCTTTGAACATAATGCTTTGCACCAGGACATCGCCTGCAGGAAAGCCCAGCTTATACATGGCTTTATGAAAATCTGTCTTGGCAATGACCGGCAGCAGTTTATAAAGCTGGATCAGATCATCGTGATTATGAAGCAAAATCGTTTTCTCCAGCGCAAACGCATGACTCTGCATATATTGCTCGTAGAGGGCGACGCTTTCTCCACCGGAAAT